>JBOGVC010000021.1:0-4664 GCA_050695275.1 Actinomycetota bacterium
CCCCGCCGTAGTCGATCAGGAGCGCGTAGCCGGGGTGGGCGAGCCGGGCCCCCACCGCGTCGATGAACGACGTCGCTCCTTCCGGCAGCACCGCTTCCTCACCGTCGGCCAGCGCGAACACCTCGTCCGGCGGATCGTCGAGGTGCTCGACGAATCGATCGCCGTCGAGCCCGACCTTGACCTCCTTCGTCCCCGACGGTGTTCCGCGCAGACGCCGGAAGGGCAGGTTGTCCATCAGCTCGTTCGCCAGGATCAGCTGCGGCGAGCCGTCGAGCTCCTGCGCGACCTCCACGCCGTCGATCGCGCGCAGGGCTTCACGCGCGCCGGGGCTGGTGTCGATCGCCGTATAGGACACGTCCACGTCGCGCAGGTGCTCGAGGAGCTGCCGGGCGAGGGTCCCGTCGCCGGCCCCCACCTCCGACAGCCGGAACGGGGCCGGCCGGCCCAGCCGGTCGTGCAGATCGACGATCGCCCGGCCGAGGAGCTCCGCGAAGACCGGATGCACGTGCGGGCTCGTGACGAAATGGCCATCGGGTCCGATCGGTGGGTGTTCGAAGAACCCCCCCGGGCCCGAGAGCGCGAGCGTCATGTACTCGGAGAACGTGATGGGTCCGTGATCCCTGATCGCGTTGGCGATCGACTCGCGCGCCTCCACGGCCCCAAGCGTACGGCCCTGGGTAGCATCGGGTTCCGTGAGCGATGAGATCCGGCAGGCGGCTTCGCTGATCGGCGTCCGGGACGGGCGAACGGGTCCCGAGGTGCTCGTGATCGAGCGTGCCCTCGATCAGCGCTTCCTCCCCGGTTACGTGGCCTTCCCGGGCGGCGCGGTCGACCTCGCCGACAGGGCGCTGGCGGAGCGCTGGTTCGGAGACGCGGAGGAGGGAGCGCGCGCTGCCGCCGTCCGCGAGCTGGCCGAGGAGGTCGGGCTGGCGGTGACGCGGGATGCGGTCGTGGCCGCGGGACCCGATCGCTCCCTCGCACCGATCGACGGATCGCCGCCCGCGATCGGCGCGCTCCCGGAGATCGCTCGATGGATCGCGCCGGAAGAGGTACCTGTTCGTTTCGACGCCCGGTATTTCGCGGTGCGCATGGACGACGGTGCCGATCCGGTACCGGACGGCGCCGAGGCGGCGAAGGCCTGGTGGGTGTCGCCGACCGATCTCCTCGCCGCGTGGGACGCCGAGGAGGTGCGGCTCTACTGGCCGACCCACTACACGATGCACGCGCTCGCGGATCGACGCGATGCCGAGGACGTCCTCGGTCTGCGACTCGTCACCCGCGAACCCGACGACGACGAGCTGGGCCGGCTGCCGCGATCGGTCTTCTACCAGGACCGATGAGCGGATCCCTGCTGCCGATCCGGCGGGTGCTCGCCCCGAACCCGGGTGTGTACACGCTCGAGGGGACGAACACCTGGATCGTCGGGAGCGATCCGTCGTTCGTGATCGATCCGGGGCCCGACCTGCCCGAGCATCTGGCCGACGTCGCGAACGAGGCCGGATCGGTCGCCGCGGTGCTCGTCACGCACGATCATCCGGACCACGCGCCTGGCGCGATCCCGTTCGGCCGGCTCGTCGGGGCGCCCGTGTACGCGTTCCGGCTGGCGAGCACGACCAAGCTGGCCGCCGGCCAGCGCGTGCGGGCCGGCGAGCTCGACCTCACCGTGATCCACACGCCGGGTCACACGTCCGACCACGTGGCGTTCTTCGAGCCCGGCAGCGGCGCGCTCTTCACGGGCGATACGGTGCTGGGGCGAGGCACCAGCTTCATCGATCCGCCCGACGGGGACCTCGTCCAGTACCTGCGCTCGCTCCGACGGCTGATGGATCTGGGTGCGCGGTCGATCTACCCCGGCCACGGCCCCATGGTGTTGCACGCCCGCGGCAGGCTGGTCGAGTACCTCGCGCACCGAGACGAGCGGGAGGCGCAGATCGTGTCGGCGCTCGCGGATGGCCCACGCACGATCGCCGAGATGGTCGAGGTGATCTACGCGGATCATCCGAAGGAGGTGCACCCTCTCGCGGCACGCTCGGTGCTGGCACAGCTCAAGAAGCTGTCCCACGAGGGGCGGGCGGAGCGGATCGGGAAGTCCGACGACGGTCCCTGGACGGCCGCGACGCCGAGGACCTGCCAGCGATGCGGGCGCCCTGTCAGAGGGAAGAGCCGCTACTGCGATTCATGCACCCTTGCGATGTTGCAGTCCGAAGGGTAGCGCGGCCTCTCCGGCTCCCGTCCGCACGACGTACCGACCTCGGGCCCGTTCGATCCGTCCCGAGCCGGCGAGCTCCGCGAGCGCTCTGTTCACGCTTTCCCGCGTGGCACCCGTGAGGCCTGCGAGGTGCTCCTGCGTGAGTGGGAGCTCGAGCTGCCGTCCCCCGGGAACGGTTCGGCCGAATCGCTCAGCCAGATCGTCGAGGCGCGCCAGGAGTCGCAGGGCGATCCGATCCCATGCGATCGAGGAGGCCAGCCATGAGGCCCGCCTCGCTCGACGGGCGAGACCGTCGCGCAGCGCGATCGGCCCCGCGGCGAACAGGCCGCTCGTCACCAGCGCGCGGATCGAGGCGTCCGCGGTCCATCCGGTGGGGCCACCGACGAGGTCGCCCGGCCCCAACACGTCGAGGATCAGCCGGTGGCCCTCGACGTCGATCGTCTCCATCAGGAGGGCGCCCCTCCGGATCACCCACGCGTCCGGATACGGATCACCCTGGCGGATGATCTCCCGCCCGGGATGCACATCGAACAGCAGGGGGAGTGGGTCGCCGGCCGTGCTCACACGCACCACCCCTTCGCGCGGGCGACCCTATCGACGGTCGCCGACACGCGGGCGAGGAGAACGCGCTAGGCTTTGCCCGCGCTGTCCCCGAGGAGGTCACGTTGGCGAAGGCGAAGCTCGATGCCGTCATCGCGGCGGTGCCGCTGTTCGACACATTGTCGAAACGGCACCTGAAGAAGGTCGCCGGGCTCACGACGACCGTCGAGTACGACGCCGGCGACACCGTGATCCAGGAAGGAGAGCCGGGAGACTCGTTCTTCGTCACGGTCGCGGGACAGGCGAAGGTGATCTCGGGCGGCAAGACCGTCCATCGACTGATCCCGGGCGATCACTTCGGCGAGATCTCCTTGCTCGACGGCCGGCCGCGGTCGGCGTCGGTGGTCGCGGAGACGCCGCTCTCCTTGCTCCGGCTCCCCCGTGCGTCGTTCCTCCGGTTGGTTCGAGACGACGCGGACCTCGCACGGGCGCTGCTGGCGTCGCTCGCCAGGATGGTGAGACGGGTGGACCGCTCGCTCGCCAAGTGAGTCCGCTGCGCATCGAGTTCCACCATCCGACGGAACCCGCGACGCCGGCCGTCCCTGTGCCGGGTGGTCCACCGTCGCCCCCGCCTCCTCCTCCGCCCGCCGTCGCCGCCGCGACCTGGCTGGACGGGCGCCCGGTCGTCGAGGGCGACGATCCGGCGATCAAGAGCGCGATCGAACGTGCCTTCCGTCCGACCCCCGTCGTGGTCGACGATCCGTCCCTCCGCTCGGCGGGCAGCCGTGGGGAGCAGATGCTCCAACCCGGCGATCTGGGGTGGTTCCGAGCGGTCGCGCAGTTCCGGGTCCCGGCCGAGACCGGGCTCGTCGCTCGAACCGTCCCGGGCGTGGCGAGAGGTGGATACGACCCGGCCGCGAACTACCGGCGGTTCTCGGAGCAGATCGAGCGCCTCGAGTCCTGAGCGCTCGGCTCCGATCGTTCAGGCGTCCGCCGCCACCCAGTCACGGCCGGCGTCACAGAAGGACAGGAAGTCGCAGTGGTGGCACCACGGGCCCGGTGTGGGATCGAACGCCCCTTCTCCGATCGCACCGAGCGCGTTCCCGACCCGGGCTCGCACCTCGTCGGGATCGCCCATGGGATGCGAGACCTCCTCGCCGCCGGCCAGATACAGGTAGGTGAGGGTGAGATCCTCCGGGCGCTTGCCCCAGACCTCGACGCAGGCCAGACCGTAGAGGTCGAGCTGCAGCCCGGCCAGCGGGTCGTCGTCCGGGGGACGCCGCCCCGTCTTCCAGTCGACGACCTCCCACGGCCCCTCGACGGCGGCTCCGAACACCGCGTCGATCCGGCCCGAGACGGCGAACCCTTCCAGCCGCAGGAGGAAGGCGCGCTCCGCGAACAGCGGAACCACACCCGCGAACCGGCTGGCGAGGAAGGCCTGCCGCAGGCGGTCCACCTTGCCCGGCTCGGTCGCGAGCTCGTCCGCGGTGAGGTCGGGCGCATCGTCCAGCTCGAGGAGCTGACCCTGTCCGGAGGAACGGCGCTCGATCCAACGGTGCACCTCGGTCCCGATCCGGGCTGCCGGTCCCGAGAATCGAGGGAGCGGCCGCACGGACGTCCAGTAGAAGCGCTTCGGGCAGCGGGCGTAGTCGATCACTCCTCCGACCGAGACGGACTGGGGAGGGGTTACCTCCCGCCCGGCGCCCTCGGACTCTTCGCGTTCCCTCAGGTGGAGCGCCAGCCCGCGCCGGTCGTTGGCGAGCCGATCCAACGCTTCCCGCTGCTCCTCGTCGAGTGCATCGAGGAGCGAGCCCTGCACGCCGCCGTCGTCGCTGGCGACGACGGCGGCGTGTCGCCACCCTTGCGGGAACACGGCGTCCGATCCGGCTGGCAGCGCGGGACCCGGCCAGTCCCG
>JBOGVC010000022.1:0-3516 GCA_050695275.1 Actinomycetota bacterium
CTTCGGAGATCTGGAACGTCCTGAGCGCCTGGATCAGCGGCTGCGGCGAGCCGTAGAACAGGCAGTCGGTCCCCCACAGCACGTTGTCCTCCCCCACGTGCTTCAGTAGCTTGCCGAGGACGTGAGCGGCCTGGTCCGGGTACCGCATCACGTACCACCAGGTGGAGCCGATCTCAGCGTAGACGTTCTCGATCGGTCCGATCCCCGCGCGCTTCATAGAGGCGATCAGGCGGTTCACTCCGAGGTGTGCCAGCTCCGGCGCGAACGGCCCCTCGACGAAGCCGGTCTCGAAGCCGGAGTGATAGGCCACGAAGTTCACGTCCGGATGACGTCTGGCGGCCGGGCCGATGTCGTCCGGCGAAGCGTTCGGCGAACCGAGGGAGAGGCCCTTGTGGGCGCAGATCGTCGGGATCCCGAGGTCGACCGCCTTCCGGATGAAGCGCTCCCCTAGGTCGCCCCCGTCCCGGTCGTCGAGCCACCACACGTTGCCGTCGCCCTCGAACGCTCCAGGGAAGTGCGTGAACGTCTTCCACGCGGCGACGGGATAGCGGCTCGCCGTGTGCTCCATCGCATCGAGGGCGGCCCGTTGCCCGCCCACGTTGGGGAGCGCTTGGGCGTGGAGCAGGATGCGCTCGTCCCGGCAGAGCCCCTCGATGGTCCGCCGGGTGATGTCCATGATCTCGGGGGACAGCGGACTGCCCTCGGGGAAGATCGGGAGCGATGAGAGCACCAGCATGTTCGTGTCCGAGCGCAGGAACATCAGCTCGAGGAAGTGCTCGATCGAGTAGCACACGCGAGGGTCGTCCTCGCCGCAGTCCTTCTGCGGGAAGCCCTCCCAGAAGCTCTGGCCGTTCAGCACCGGGTTCAGGTGGTACTCGAGGAGATGGCCCTGGACGTCGAAGATGAACTCCTCGCCCCCGAGCGCCTCGAACGCGCTCGGCGGCTCCACCGACGCGCTCGGAGGGATCTCGTAGGAGCCGCCGGGCTCACTCGTTGACGACGACGGGTTCGCGCGGTGCTCCTCGCGGGTGCACGCGTTGAGGGCGAGGAACGTGGTGGCCGCTCCGCAGGCCGACAAAAGGAACTCCCGCCGGCTCATCCCCAGACGGCGCGCGTTTCGTTCGGCGTCGTCGCGGGCCCGGCGGATCGTCTCTCGGAGGACGGGCGGCAGGACCGGCTCCGGGTCGTACTCGGCGTTCGACGCCGGCCCGAACTCGATCGGGAGCCCGGGATCCTGCTCTTCCCGGTTCTTCGGCCGGTTCTTCGGCCAGTGCTTCGGCCGATCATCACGTGGCTGCCTGGGCCGATCCACGTCGCCTCCTCCCGCACCCTAACGGGCGTCCGGCCCGCCGGGTTCCCTCTCAGGCGCGGAGAGCGCCGGCGACGGCGATGTGTCCGGGCTCGCCCGCGACCACCTCGCCGATCTTCGCGAACGGGACACCGTGCTCGCCGAAGGCCGCCTCGATGGATGGTTGGTGCCGAGCCGCGATCAGGAGGCCACCGGAGGTCTGGGCGTCGGCGAGGATCAGGCGCTCCGGGTCGGGGAGGTCGCCGAAGTCCGTGTGGGGCCGGACGGACGCGAGGTTCCGCTTCGTCCCGCCCGGCACGACGTCGCTCCGTGCGAGGTCGAGGATCCGCGGGTCCAGCACGGGGATCGCGCCGGCCTCGAGCTCGGCCGCCGTCCCGGATGCGAGGAGCATCCGGTGGAGGTGGCCGAGGAGGCCGAACCCGGTGACGTCGGTCGCCGCATCCACGCCGGCGTACCGCATCGTCTCGCCGGCGGCGCGGTTCGTTGTGGTCATCAGCTCGACCGCGGCGTCGATCAAGTCCTCGTCGGCGATCCCCCGCTTGATCGCGGTCGAGACGATCCCGAGGCCGAGCGGCTTCGTGAGATAGAGGGCCGCCCCCGCAGGAGCGGTCGAGTTCCGCACGACCTCGTCGGGCGGCACGAGCCCGATCGCGACCATGCCGTACTTCGGCTCGGGATCGGTGATCGAGTGGCCGCCGGCGACGGCGACCCCTTCCCCCGCCGCGACGTCCACGCCACCCTGCAGGACACGCGCGAGCATCTCGAGCGGCAGGTCGTCCACCGGCCAGTTCACGATGTTCAGGGCGAGGAGCGGGCGGCCTCCCATCGCGTAGACGTCCGAGAGCGCGTTCGTCGCGGCGATACGCCCCCAGTCGTAGGGGTCGTCGACGATCGGGGTGAAGAAGTCGAGCGTCGCGATCAGCCCCTCCCCCGACGGGAGGCGATAGACGGCGGCGTCGTCCCCGGTGTCCGAGGCCACGAGGAGGTCCGCGGACGCCCGCGGCAACGTCACGCCGCCGAGGACGGTCCGCAGATCGTCGGGCCCGAGCTTGCACCCGCACCCGGCACCGTGGCTGAAGCTGGTCAGCCGCCGCTCGGTGGTCATCTCCCGCACGACCGAAGCATACGAAGCGCTTGCATCCCGAACGGCCGCGGTCCACCCTCCGGTGATGGAACCGCCGCCGAGGCCCGACCGGTCGATGCCTCCGGGAGGTCCGATCCCGAGCCGGCCCCGCTCCGGACGCGGGCCGGTCCTCGTCGTCGCCGTCCTCCTGCTCGCCGTCGCCCTCGTCATCTTCCTCAAGCCGGGCGGATCCGACGGCTTCCCCGACTCGGCGCTGGGGTACGAGCGACTGCACGACGAGGACGCGCAGCGAGCGGAGCGCGCGATCGAGGACATCGAGATCGGGGACGTCGAGATCCGCGGTGCGGTGTACGGGAGGGGCGACGAGCCGCAGCTCTTCGCCGCCCTCTACGGGAACTACCCCGCAGGGCTCGACGCCGAGGCGATCATGCAGGGGGCGGCCGGTGGCGCGGAGGCCTCGGGCGGCGAGGTCGACCAGGGGTCGTTGCAGGCCGCCGGATCGGGCGGCTACTCGTTCGCGTGCATGAGCGGCGGCGGCCCGGGTGTCCTGATCCCGGGCGGACCCAGCCGGCAGGGCGTGCTCTGCGTGTTCCAGGGCGAGCTGGTGGGCGTCCTCGTGACCACCCACACCGGGAACCCCACGCTCGGGCTGGCGGACGTGCGCGCGTTCGTCGAGGCGCTCGAGGCAGCGTAGCCGGCGGCGAGCGTCAGTCGGAGGTCCCGGGTGGGGCGGGATCCGTCCCCATCGCGTGGAATCCGCCGTCGACGTGCAGCAGCTCGCCCGTGATCCCGGCCGCGAGATCCGACAGCAGGAACGCGATCGCGCCGGCGACCGGACGCCCGTCCGACGTGTCCCAGCCGAGCGGCGCCCGATCCGCCCAGCTCCCCGCGATCCGGTCGAAGCCGGGGATGCCCTTGCCGGCCATCGTCTTCATCGGACCCGCCGACACCGTGTTCACCCGGATCCCCTTCGGGCCGAGGTCCCGCGCCAGGTAGCGCGTCACCGACTCGAGCCCTGCCTTCGCGACGCCCATCCAGTCGTAGACGGGCCAGGCGACGGACGCGTCGAAGTCGAGTCCCACCACGCTGGCGCCATCGCGCATCAGCGGCCGCAGCGCGACCG
>JBOGVC010000023.1:0-15236 GCA_050695275.1 Actinomycetota bacterium
AGATGCCGTTCTGCGTGTGCGACAGGGAAGCGTCTCGGAACGCGAGCTCGGCGGCGGCGGCGGGGTCGCCGGGCGAGACGTAGCCCCACATGTCGCCGCGGATCTGGGCCCCGATCCACTCCCGGTAGGGGTTGCGGAACGTGGCCGTCTGCGGCGGTTCGAGGCCGTGGATCAGATTGCGGTACGCGGCCCGCTCCGCCGTGTACGTCTGGGCGAAGGGAAGGTGGTGCAGCCACTCATGACCCACCTGCTCGGCTCCGAAGCCGGCGCCGTGCTCCTCGAGCACGTGCAGCCCGAGGATCGTGTAGTCCGTGTCGTCGTCGCGCGCCATGAACCGGATGTTCCCGCGGGTCGTTTCGGGCCAGCACCAGTTGAGGGCGAGGCCGTCCGGGAACGGGTCCAGGCGGGGGAGATAGTCGTCGATCGGGTACGCGTCCGCGAGGTCGAGGTAGCTCCGGATGCGCTCGCGGCTCCATCCCTCTACCGGCTTGCCCAGGTTGCACCCGGCGCATCGTCCGAGCCACGCCCCCTCCAGCCGATCGCGGAGAGCCGTGTCGTCGAGCTCCAGGGCTGGGAGCTCGGCTCGGTCGAGGGATGCCTGGATGCCGTTCCAATCCGAGGGTTCCTCGTAGCTCCAATCGGATCGGGTCGGTCGACCCTCGATCGCGCTGAGCATCGCCTCCTGCTCCGCGACCGATCCGTTCTCCACGGCGGCTCGCACGTCCGCCTCGAGATCAACGACGTCGTAGCCGGACTCGACCCGTTGTGCGAGCTCGTCCGTAAGGATGTCGCCGAGGTCCAGGACGTCGTGCAATCCTTCCCCCTCCCGATCGAAGCCCGCGCCGATCCGGTTGGTAGGCTAGAGCAAAACGTTTTCGCCAGTCAATCCAGTAGTTGGATCCGCCAGTCGGGGATGATCAAGGAAGGTCAGGAGCGACCCACGCGATGAGTGGTGTGACCATCGTCGATGTGGCCCGCCACGCCGGCGTCAGCATCACGACCGTCTCGCACGCGATCTCCGGGAAGCGGCGGGTCGCGGACGCGACGCGGGCCCGCATCGAGCATTCCATCCAAGAGCTCGGCTATCGGCCCAACGCCTTCGCGCGCGGGCTCCGGACGGAACGATCCCAGATGGTCGCGCTGATCATCCCGGACATCACCAACCCCTACTACCCCACGCTGGCGAGGGGGATGCAGGACGCATTGCTCGCGGGTGGGTACCAAACGCTCGTCGGCAGCACCGACGGCGAACGGGCGCAGGAGCTGACGTTCCTCCACGATTCGCTCCAGCGGAGGGTCGACGGGATCGCCATCGCGTCGTTCGCCACGGTGGCCCGGTCGCTCGGCGCCGTCCTCCGGGCGAACATCCCGGTGGTGTCGATCGGCGACAAGATCCGACATGCCCACGTGGATTGCGTCCGGACCGACGACGTCGAGGGCGCGCGCGACGCGACCACCTACCTGATCGACAAGGGGTACGAGACGATCGCCATGATCGGCGGTCCCCCCGGGATCTCCCCGAGCGACCACCGACTGACGGGGCACCGAGCGGCGCTCGCCGAAGCCGGCATCCGATCCGAGGCCTCGCTCCTCGCGGTCGGCGACTTCACTCGAGCGGGAGGTGCCGCCGCGATGCGCGAGCTCCTCGCGCGCGGGGACCATCCGCCGAGGGCGGTCTTCTGCGCCAACGACCTGATGGCGATCGGCGCGATGGACGCGACACGGGAGGCGGGGCTCCGGGTGCCGCGTGACGTCGCCGTGATGGGCTACGACGACATCGAGGCGGCTTCGCTCGTGACGCCGGACCTCACCACGGTGGTGAACCCCGCCGGCGACATGGGGCGGGAGTGTGGCCGGCTCCTGCTGGAGAGGATGTCGGGGGCGTACCAGGACGGCCGCCGCGAGGTGGTCATCCCGCATCGGCTGATCGCCCGGACCTCCGCGTAGGGGATCCGGGCGGGCGAGCGCCGGATCGAGACGGGGAGGGGAGAGGCATCGACGCCGAGGTGGGAGCCGCGCTCGAGCGGCTCGAGTCGATCGATCCGTGCATCCAGGCGTTCGTGAGCGAGCCGACCCGCCGGAGCCGACTCGAGTCCAGCTCACCCGCCGACGGTCCCCTGCACGGCGTGGCCGTGGGGATCAAGGATCTCTATCGCGTCGACGGCATCCCGACGAGGGCCGGCTCCCAGCTGCCGTCTGAGGTCTTCGAGGGCGACGAGTCGTGGATCGTGACGACCCTGAGGGACGCCGGGGCCGTCGTGCTCGGCAAGACCGCCTTGGACGAGTTCGCGTACTGCGAGCCGCCTCCGACGAAGAATCCACGTGATCCGGAACGCACACCGGGGGGGTCCAGCGGCGGTTCCGCCGCCGCGGTCGCGTCCGGGATCTGCCGGCTCGCCGTCGGCTCGCAGACCCTCCAATCCGTCATCGTCCCGGCGTCCTACTGCGGGATCGTCGGGTACAAGGCCACCTTCGGGCGGATGCCCTTCGATGGCATCCCGCTGTCCCCGTCGATGGACACGGTCGGCTTCCTCGCGCCGTCGGTCGCAGGTCTGCGGGCCGACGTCGCCTCACTCGTCCCGGACTGGCGCGATGCGGAGCCGTCCGCGCCACCCGTCCTCGGGGTGCTCGAAGCGTGGGGAACGCCCGAGATCGTGGCCGACGGCTGGGGCGCTCACCGCCGGCACGTCGAGACACTCCGGGGTCGAGGGGTCGAGCTTCGATCGGTGGTCGTGCCCTGGAACGACCCCGAGGGCCTTCGCGACTGGGGTCGGCGCATCGGGGATCTCCTCCACGGTGAGATGGCCCTCGCGCACGCCGGCTGGTTCGATCGCTTCGCCCACCTCTACCGGTCGCGGACCGCGAAGGCCGTTCGTGCAGGACGGACCATCCCGCCCGAACGGGTCCGCGAGGGTCGGGACGCGAGGGGCGATCTGGCCACCCTCCTGCAGGACAGCGCGGCGGCATCCGGGATCGACGCGTGGATCTGCCCGGCGACCGGCGGTGTGGCCCCGATCGGATACCAGGAAACCGGCGACGGCACGATGACGGCCTTCTGGTCCTACGCGGGTTTCCCTTGCGTCACGCTGCCCGTCTTCGATGGGCCGGACGGCATGCCGCTCGGCATCCAGCTCGTGGCTCCGACAGGACGGGATGAGCACCTCCTCCGCTCTGCGGAACTTCTGGAGGATGCTCTCGCGCGCGGTCGCCCGGCCCTCTCGACCTAGGGAAGAGACGGGAGACCGATGAGCGAGGAACGGAGGCGCCTCGTCCGCGAGCTCGCGGAGGGTGGTTGCGTCGCTCCGGACGATGAGGCCGACAGCTTGCTCACCGCAGCGCGTGAGGGTGTGGGTCCATCGGAGGAGCTGGTTCATCGACGACTCCGCGGTGAGCCGCTCGCGTGGATCACGGGGTCGGTGACGTTCTGCGGTCTCCGAGTCCGGATCGACGCCGGCGTGTTCGTACCGCGTCCGCACACGGAGGCGCTGGCGCGGCGGGGCATCGAGCTGCTGCCGGACGAGGGCATCGCCGTCGACCTCTGCACGGGGAGCGGAGCAGTGGCGGTGATGCTCGCCGCCGCGCGTCCGCGAGCCACCGTGCTGGGCACGGACCTCGACCCGGTGGCGGTCGCGTGCGCGCGGCGGAACGGGGTATCGGCGTCCGAGGGGGATCTCGACGGGCCCGTGCCCTCCACGCTCCGTGGGCGGCTCGACCTGATGACCGCCGTGGTGCCCTACGTCCCCACCGAGGAGCTCCACCTCCTGCCGAGAGATGTGCTCGCGCATGAGCCCCGCCGCGCGCTGGACGGGGGATCGGGCGGAACCCGCGTGCTCGTGCGCGCCGCCGGAGTGGCGGACGCCTGGCTCCGCCCAGGCGGGAGCGTGCTCCTGGAGCTCGGCGGCGACCAAGCGGCGGAGATGACCGCGACCCTCACGGGCCTCGGCTTCACGGACATCCGCGTGCACGCGGACGAGGACGGTCAGGATCGCGCGATCGAGGGCCGACGGAGGCTACCGGCGGCCGCGATCGGGCAGGGTTGACTCGCCGACGTTCGCGTCGAGCCAGCCGACGAGCGGCTTCGAACGCTCGAGGAACGTCACGATCCGGTCCTTGGCTCGTTTCGTCCCGAGCCATGCCCCGGCCGGCCATTCCTGCCACGCGATCAATCCCTTGAACCGCAGGAGCTCGATCCGAGGGTGGTCCTTGGGGTAGCCCTTCGGCGCGGTCTTCAACACATCGTGCCCGTGGACGTCCAGTCCCTGCGTTCGCGCGTCCGACACGATCCTCGTCAGATCCTCACCGGAGCCGTCGTCCGCGACGGCCTCGCGGTAGCGCTCGAGTTGGTCCGGCGCCATCTCCCACCGGCCGCTGCCGACGGCCAGGCCGCGCGCGTCGACCTGGATGTAGCCGTCGGCCAGCGTCGCCCCGATCGCCGTCTTGTACGGCGACTTGTCGCGGCTGAACCGGATGTCGCGATAGGGACGGAAGATCCGGCCCTCGCCGAACTCGGGCTCCAGCTCGGCGAGCAGCTCCTCCATGGGCGCACGCACGATCGTGTCGTACACGTCCTTGTGCCCCTGCCAGTACGCCTTCGAGTTGTCGGCCTCCAGGCCCTCGAAGAACTCGAGCGCCTCCACCTTCCATCCGTGGAACGCCATGAACCGACCTCCTCGACCCTCGCCGGATCGAGAGCCTATCCGAGGGGGCCGACACGCCTCACGAAGCGGGCGAGGAGGATCGAGCCGGGATCAGATGCAGGCGACCGTCCCTGCGTCCTGGAACGCCGGGTCGCCGGGCACGGAGACCCAGGCGTAGTCGTAGGAGCTCTCGTGCAGCGTCATCTGCAACACGCCGAACGCCTTGTTCTGGGTCGCCTCGAGGTTCTCGGGCATCGGAGGACGCCCGAACGGGTACAGCTGCCGCCCACCCGTCCCCACCACGAACTGGACCGTGCCGCCGGCGACCGCGTTGCCGTGCGCGTCCTGCGGGGCCCACCGCTGATAGAGGTGGTTGTTCCCGTCGAGCACGACGTCGACGCCTTCGTCGGCGAACACCTCCCAGAACGGGACGAGGTAGTCGGTCTCGGAACCACCGAACTGGGTGGTGCCGTCGTCCTCGATCCACTTCTGGAACGGCCGCCAGTCGTAGCGCGGGTGATGCATGAACGCCAGCGTGCAGGTCGCGTTGTTCGCCGCGAGGTCCGCACGGAGCCAGTCGCCCTGAGGCGTGCCGGGGCCGCAGCCGGGATCGTCGCCGCAGATCGCGGAGTTGAGCGACACGATGTGCCACGCGCCCAGGTCGAACGAATAGAAGCCGAGCGGAGGATGGGCCGCGGCGCCGAAGTAGGCGAAGTAGCCGGCGGCATCGGTGGTCCCGTACTCATGGTTCCCCGGGGTCGGCATCGTGATCGCCCGCAGGTCGCCGAACTGGACGTCCCAGACGCGGAGGAACTCCGAGAGCTTCCCGTTGCTGTACTGGAGGTCGCCGAGCGCCAGGAACCGGTCCGGGTCGATCTCGCGGATCAGATCGGCGACGTCTCCCGATCGGCAGGCGCCCATGCCCTGGCCCTGAACCAGCGACTGGCAGGCGATGTCGCCCACGGCGACGATCACGGGATCGTGCTCCGTCGCACCGGCGCCGGGCGCGAGGAGGCCGGTCGCCGAAGCCAGCGCGATCACGACAGCCATGAGGCGGAGCGAGCGAGTGGAGCGGCGCATCGGATCTCCTTCCGGGGGCGGGGGCGCGTATTGAAGCACGCCGGGCACGGGGATGGGAACAGCTGCCGGAGTCCGCGACCTCCGAGCTCGGCGTCAGAACGTGCCGTACAGGTCGCTCGATGGATCGAAGAAGCCGCCGGCCGGGCGGGCGTGCGCGTGCCAGTGATCCGGGATCCGGCGACGCTCGGGGTCGATCCAGTAGCCCTCCTGCCCGTACCGGTTGGTGGCGATGCGCTCGAGCCGGGTCAGGAGTTCCGTCTCGAGCTCGGCCTCGGGGAGCCCGTGTGCGCGCCACACGATCATGGGGGTTCGGCACACGAGGCATTCCGCGACCCAGCAGTCGTCGTCCTCGTGGAGCCACGGGGTGACCTGTTCGGCCTCGCAGAGCTGACAGTCATCCATCGAGGATCCTCTCGAGCTCCGCTCGATCGCCGGCACCCACACCATGGTCGTCGAACCAACCCAGGTTCGCTTCGACCGCGAGGACGAACGGCTCGTCGATCCCGTACGAGGGACACGGGTCCGTCTCGCACGGCTCCATGTCCAGGACGTCGATCACGTACCCGGACTCATCGACGAAGGCGACCGACAGCGGCACGAGCGTGTCCTTCATCCAGAACGTGCCGTCGACAGGCCCCGGCCAGACGAAGGCCATCCCGTGATCGGCGGGGAGCTCCTCGATGCCCATCAATCCTTTCCGACGTTCCTGCGGGTCGTCCGCGAGGTCGACCGCGAGGGTCGCGTCCGTTCCCCCGAACGTCATCGTCGACCCCGGGCGTGCATCCGAGGGCTCGGGTGTGTGGTCGGTGCACGCCCCCATGAGGGTCAGTGAGACCAGGGCCGTGATGATCCGCCGCATCACGTCATCGTGCCACGGTCCGCGGCCGACCCATTGTTATCATCGACCACTGCCGCCGGAGTAGCTCAGTCGGCAGAGCGCCTCCATGGTAAGGAGGAGGTCAGGGGTTCGATTCCCCTCTCCGGCTCCGGAAGAAGCAGGTTCCTCGGACGCCGGTCGTCGGCCGACTCGATGCCCGGTCACGCTCCGGTTTCATCGGGGTTGCCTTCCGTAGATACTCTCGGCACGACGAAGGGATGAGGGTCGACGATGCTGGCGATAGGGTTCCTCGGAGTGCCCGAGCGCTCCAGTGGACCGTGAACAGACGGATGCTTGCACGCGTAGGACGGGGCCGTGGTCGGAGGCCGGTCCTCATGGTCCTGCTTGTTGCGCTCCTGATCACGCAGATTCCCTGGGATGCAGCGCATGCGCTTGCTTCCACGAGTGACGCGACACCGACGCCCTCGGCCGATCCGAGCCCGTCACCCAACCCGAGCCCGTCACCCGATCCGAGCCCGTCACCCGATCCGAGCCCGTCACCCGACCCGAGCCCATCTCCGGATCCCACTCCCTCACCCGATCCATCACCCTCGCCATCCGAGGCCATCCCGGTGCGGGGTGTTCGGATCGTGCCGTCGATCACCCGGGAGGGGGGATCGGGAGGACCCGCTCTTTCGGCTGGTGGATCTCCGGGATCGCGTTTCGACGAACCGCTGGAGGGTGGCTCGCCGGACCACTCCCAGACGCCGGATCTCTCGACCGATCAGCTGCTCAGCGGGACTCACACGACCGGGGAGATCGTCGCGGCGGCAGCGCTGCTCGAAGCGGCTGGCTGGTCGGAGGAACGCATCCGCCGAGAGGTGTACGCGCCGTTCATCGTCGTGGGGCCGGCGAGCTGGACCGACTCCTGGCACGCCGTGCGCCACGGGCCGGGATCGATCGTGCGGGAGCACGAGGGGCAGGATGTGCTCTGTCAGTCCGGCACGCCGGTCCTGGCTCCCGAGGACGGCACGATCGAGTTCGACACGGAGCTGCTCGGCGGGCGGTCGGCCCGTCTCCTGCTTCCGGGCGGCGGGCACTACTACTTCGCCCACTTCATCGACTGGAACGATCGCGAGTTCTCGAACGGAGACGAGGTCCATCCCGGTGACGTGATCGGGTTCTGCGGTGATACCGGGAACGCCACCGTCGCACACGTCCACTTCGGCTGGTACGGCTCGGACGGGGTCGCGATCGATCCGATGCGGCGCCTGATCCGATGGCTCCGGGAAGCCGAAGCGGACCTCCCCGCACTGCTCTCCAAGGCCGGGCTCAGCGGAGCGGGTGCTGCCGGGATGGTCGGATCCGCGGGACCGACGCTCGATATGGTCCGCAGCCTGCTGGAAGACCGGCTCGCCGAGTGGAACGTCACCGGATGGAGGAACGCATCGGAGTCCGGATCCCGCGGACCGCTTGACCTGACACCGGTGCTGTTCCTCGTGCTCGTCGCCCTGACCGGTCGGGGAACGACGTCGGGATCCCGGCGGCGACGTCCGATCGGAGCTCCGACCTGGCCGATCCGGTCCGGATGGGAGGACCGTCGAGGACCGCTCCTTTCCTGAAGCGGTGCAGGGCGGATCCGAGCTGATCGAACTCGATCCCCGTCCCCGGCTCTCTCGGGTCTTGGTTGCAGGATAAGGTCGAGCGGTCGTGATCCCGATCCGCGACATCAACCCGACGAGCCGAACGGCCTGGGTGACGCTCGCTCTGATCGTCGCCAACGTCGCGATCTTCCTGCTCTGGGAGCCCACGTTCGCCGGGCAGTCCGAGCAGCAGGAGTTCTTCTTCTGCGAGGCGCAGATCCCGTTCGAGCTCACCCATCAGACGTCGCTCGCCGACGGCGGCGCCGAGGCGCTGGAGGCGATCCAGGAGACGTTCCAGGCGGGGGAGAGCGAGGCCGCCGGGCTCCAGGACTTCCTCGAGCGGCGATGCCCGGACAAGAGCTGGCTGACGTCGATCTTCGTCTCGATGTTCCTCCATGGAGGATGGCTGCACCTCGCCGGGAACATGCTGTTCCTCTGGATCTTCGGGAACAACGTCGAGGACCGGCTCGGGCGGATCATGTTCGTGTCCTTCTATGTGCTGGGTGGACTGGCCGCGACCGGGCTCCAGGTCGCGTTCGACCCGAACTCGGCCGTTCCGAACGTGGGCGCGTCCGGCGCGATCGCGGCGATCCTCGGCTCGTATCTCGTGATGTTCCCGAGGGCGCGGATCCACACGCTCGTGATCTTCGTGTTCATCACGTTCATCGACCTCCCCGCCAGCTTCGTGCTGGTGGGGTGGTTCGTCCTCCAGCTCTTCAGTGGGGTCGGCGAGATGGGGAGGGAGCTCGGCGGTGGGGGTGTCGCGTACTGGGCGCACGTGGGCGGCTTCGCGTTCGGCCTGGCCGTGTCCTGGTTCTTCTTCCGGTCCCGCGGACGGCGGGATCGGTACGCGCTGCCACTACCCCCTCCGTACCGGGACTGACTATCCGAGGACCGCGCGGAGGTAGTAGAGCCAGAACGCCGGGATCTCTCGGGTGATGAGCCCCTTGGTCTGCTGGATCGAGGTGGTCCTGGCCGGCACCGTCCACACCTCTACGCCGGCCGTGGCGTAGGCCAACTTGATCCGAGGCAGGTGGTAGAACTGGCTGACCGCGAGGACGCGGTCCAGTCCGCGGTCCCGGAGGATCCGCGTCGTGTTCGTGACGCTCGCGGACGTGGTATCGCCCTCCGGATCGAGGACGATCGCGGTGGCGGGCACACCCAGTTCCACCGCGAGATCCCGCATCACGACCGTCTCGTCGAACCCCGTGGGCTCGACGCCGCCGGTCATCACGATCGTGTCCGCCAGGCCCTCGCGATACACCTCGCTCGCGGTCAGCACGCGGTTGGCAAGCGTGATCGAAGGCGTGCCGTCGAGTCGCACGCGGGCGCCGAACACCACGATCGCGTCCGCGGCCCGCCGGTAGTCCGTCGTTCCGAAGAAGCCGATCTGCAGCAGCGGAAGCCCGACGACGAAGACGAGGGAGACGGCGGCGACGGTAGCGATCGCGATCCTCCGCGGGATCGTGGGCGCCGGCCGGAGCATCGAGAGGACGACGAGGCCGAGCAGGATCGCGATCAGGAGCGAGAGGGGCACCGGGCTCTGCGGGTCGATGCTCCCCGTGCCCCAGACGCGGTAGTAGCCGATCACGTTCCACACGACGATCAGCTCCACGACGGCGACCACAACGATGGACGCCGTTCGACGCCATCCGGGCGACGAAGGTCGCACGCCGTGCGCCAGGAGCAGCGTCCCGACCGCCGCCATGAGGGCCCCACCGACCGGGTCGGGGAGGAAGCGCAGGTCGATCCACCAGATGTTCGGATCGAACGCCGGGTTGCGGATGGCAGCGAGAGTGTTGAGTAGCGAGAGGGCGCCGAACCACACCGCGAGGACCCGAGCCCCGAGGTGCAGCACCTCGGAGAGGCCCGCGTGTCCCCGGGCCTGCTCGATGGGAAGCGTCACGGGGGTCGCTGCCACCGTGGCACCGTATCCCCTGCTCACGAGCGGGGCCAGGCTTCGTGCCGCGAGCGTGTCGCCGCAGGTAAACTGGGCGACCGCCGGGCGGGGTAGCTCAGTGGTAGAGCAAGCGGCTCATAATCGCTGTGTCGGCGGTTCGATCCCGCCCCCCGCTACGAAGAGAGCCGAGCAGACCTCCGAGGAGACCACGAGACATGGGCAAGAAGAAGTTCGAGCGGACGAAGCCGCACGTGAACATCGGCACGATCGGCCACATCGACCACGGGAAGACCACGCTGACCGCTGCGATCACGAAGCGCCAGGCCGAGAAGGGCATGGCGGACTTCACGCCGTTCGATCAGATCGACAAGGCTCCCGAGGAGCGAGAGCGCGGGATCACCATCGCGATCGCCCACGTCGAGTACGAGACCGACAATCGCCACTACGCCCACGTGGACTGTCCCGGACACGCGGACTACGTGAAGAACATGATCACGGGCGCCGCCCAGATGGACGGCGCGATCCTCGTGGTCTCGGCGGCGGACGGCCCCATGCCGCAGACGCGCGAGCACGTGCTCCTCGCCCGCCAGGTCGGCGTCCCTTCGATCATCGTCGCGCTGAACAAGTGCGACATGGTCGACGACCCCGAGCTCCTCGACCTCGTCGAGCTCGAGGTCCGCGAGCTGCTCTCGTCCTACGAGTTCCCGGGCGACGACGTCCCCGTGGTGCAGATCTCCGCCCTCAAGGCGCTCGAGGGCGACGAGACGTGGAACGGCAAGATCGACGAACTGCTCGCCGCGTGTGACTCCTACATCCCCGAACCGACCCGAGACACCGAGAAGCCCTTCTTGATGCCGATCGAGGACGTCTTCTCGATCACCGGGCGCGGCACGGTCGTCACGGGCCGGGTCGACCGGGGCACGCTCACCAAGATGAGCGAGATCGAGATCGTCGGGATCAAGGACACCCGAAAGACGATCGCCACCGATCTCGAGATGTTCCGCAAGCTCCTGGACGAGGTCCAGGCCGGCGACAACGTGGGCGTGCTGCTCCGCGGCATCGACAAGGAAGACGTCGAGCGCGGACAGGTCCTGGCGAAGCCGGGCTCGATCACGCCCCATACGGAGTTCGAGGCGCAGGTCTACATCCTGTCCAAGGAGGAGGGTGGCCGACACACACCGTTCTTCGACGGCTACCGTCCCCAGTTCTACTTCCGGACCACGGACGTGACCGGTCAGGCGCACCTGCCCGGGGGCGTGGAGATGGTCATGCCCGGCGACAACGTGGAGATGAAGGTCGACATGATCGCCCCGATCGCGATGGAAGAGGGTCTGCGCTTCGCGATCCGCGAGGGCGGTCGCACGGTGGGCGCGGGCAGGGTCACGAAGGTCGTGAAGTAGCGGTGGCTCGGAAGGAAGGCAACCGCCCGAAGATCACCCTGGCCTGTTCGGACTGCAAGCGGCGGAACTACAACACCGTGAAGAACCGCGTGAACGACCGCGACCGGATCGAGCTCAAGAAGTACTGCCGGTGGTGCCGCTCGCACACGCTGCACCGCGAGACGCGCTAGCGCTCAAGGAGCGAAGCGATAGCGCACATCGCCAAAAACGCTCAGGACGCGTCGACGTCCGTCTGCGGGAGCTTCTCGTTCGTCTTGACCTTGCCGAAGCGGATCGCCGCGACGACGGCATCGGTCTTGGAGTGCACGCCGAGCTTGGTCAGGACGTTCTGGATGTGCGTTCGCAGCGTGTGACGGCTCATCCCGAGCTCGTTCGCGATGTCGACCGATGCCTCGCCGGCAGCCACGCGCTGGAGGATCTCGAGCTCTCGAGGGGTCAGGCGCTCCACCCGCTGCGCGAGCTCCCCGTCCGTCCGCCGCTGCATCCGGAATCTCGCCAAGGAGATCTCGACCTCGCTCACCGCGTGGAGCGGCTCTCCACGGTTCGCCCGGCGGATCGCGTCGGCGAGCTCCGAGACTGCCTGGGTCTTCCGGAGGAACCCGCGAGCTCCCGCCTCGACGGCACGGGCGAGCACGACGTCGTCGTCGTGGCCGGACAGGAGGATGACCTTCGTGTCCGAGGCCTCCCGATGGATCCGCCTGGTGGCCTCGAGCCCGTCGACACCGGGCATCCCCACGTCCATCAGGAGCACGTCGGGGTGCTGCACCTGGGCGGACTCGATCGCGGACTCGCCGTCCGTGACGACCTCGATCACCTTGAGGTCGTCCTCGTTGTCCAGCGCGATCTGCAGGGCCTCACCGAAGGAGCGGTGATCGTCGGCGATGACGACGCGGATATCCCCCTCGGCCGTCCCAGATGCCTTGCGGTCCTTCGGTCTGGCTCTGGCAGCCATATCGCGGCATCGTAGGCATGTTGGTCTACGGAATCGAGTACCCCCACCGCCGGATTTTCCCGGGTCCCCCGTCTGAGGGACGCCGGACGCCCCCCGACCGGCGTTGGATAGCATCCCCCCGATGAACGCCGCGGTCGCGGGGAAGGCGTATCCAGAGGCGCCATTCATCGTGGATCCCCGCCGTGTGGCTGCGTTCCGGGGGGTGTTCTCCCAGGTGGGAGGGGTACCGGTCACGTTCGTGACCGCGGCCGAGTTCACCGTGATCCCCGAGGTCGTGGCCGACCCCGACGTCGGGATCGACTTCTCCCGGGTCCTCCACGGGAGTCAGGAGTACGAATTCCGGCGTCCGCTTCTGGAGGGAGAGACCTTGACGATCAGGAGCAGGATCGAGTCGATCCGCTCGCTCGGAGGCAATTCCTTCCTGGTGCTCGCCACAGAGCTCGTGGAACCAGGTGGCGACATCGTCTGCACGGCGCGGTCGACGTTGATCGAGCGGGCCGCGGATTGATGCCTTCGCCGGCCCAGGTCGAGGCGGGGTCGGAGCTTCCGACGCTCGCGCGCATCGTGCGCGCCGAGGATGTGAAGGCGTACGCGGAGGCAGGGGGAGACGCGAACCCGCTCCATCAGGACGATGCCGTTGCTCGCGCCGCTGGGTTCCCGGGGATCGTCGCGCACGGGATGTTCACGATGGGGCATCTGGCCGCCTGCATCGCCGAGTGGGCGGGGGGTCCCGAACGGGTGCGGCGGATGACCTCACAGTTCCGCGCCCCCGTCTTCATGGGCGAGGAGATCGTGGCGGGCGGGCGCGTGAAGTCGGTCGACGCCGAGCGAGCGATCGCCGTCCTCGAATGCTGGGTGAGGGTCGAGCGCGACGGTCGGACGGAATGGCCGATCAAGCGCAGTGAAGCCGAGGTGCTCTTGGGCGACTGAAGGAGGATCTGTCTCCTACGCGCCGAGCTGGCCCTGCGCGTCCCGTCGCTGCGTGCGTCCCGACATCGCCTGGATCGCCTCACTCATCCGATCGACCACGATCTGGACGTCGTTGCCGTAGCCCTCGTCCACCATGACGGTGACCCGGTCGATCTTGTCGGCCAACCGCTCGGCGACCGTGAGCATCGATTCCGCCGTGGACTGCGACTCCTTGTGCAGCTGGTCGGACATCGACTGGAACCGGCGGTCCACCGAGCTGAGGACGTCGTTCGCGAGGCCCGCATGCAGCTCCTTGATCGAACGCAGCGTCTGCCGGAGGAGCTCGGCGTCATCGTTCGCCGGGGCGGCCGAGCCGAGTCGGTCGGCGAGCGCCTGGTTGTCCGAACGGATCATCCGGGCGATCGCCGCCACGCGGTCGTCGACGTGTGTGCGCATCCGCTCCTCGAACGCCTGCTGCTGTTCGGCGAGCATCGTGTCGATACCCTCGATCGAGCCCACCGACGCGCTCATCCGCTCCACGGTCTCGCCGAGCGACGACGCGATCGCGATCTCCGCGGCCTCGGCCGTCTTCTCCACCAGGGCCTCGCCGACCAGGATCATGCGCTCCTCGACGGTCTCTCTGAGCAGCACCTCCTGCTCCGTGGTCTTCTCCTCGATCATCTTGCGGAGCGCTTGGGAGTCGCTCCGGATCAGCTCCGCCAACCCGCGAACCCGGGCGTCGATGAAGCGCTCCATCGCGGACTTCAGGGCGACCTCGTCGCGACTGTGGATGCCCATCCCCTCGGACATCAGCTCGAGCTGCTGACCGATCGCCTGGACCTCCTCGCGGACGGTGGCGCCGACGTTCGCCGTGAGGTCCCCATCCTGCGTCGCGAAGGACTCGGCGTGGGCCTCGACCCGCTGGGCCAGACGCCCCACCGCTTCGGCGCCGCCCTGCACGTATCCCTGCATCGCCTCGACGACGCGAGAGGTCTCGCGCGCCACCATCTCGCCGTGCTCTCGAACCTGCTGCATGATGGTGTCGGTGAGCGTGCGATCACGCTCGTCGAGGTTCTTGAACGTCTCGGCGATGTGATGCTCGACCTGCTCAAGCTGGTTCCGGACACCCTCGACCCCGTGGAGCGTGGGGGAGTCGGCGATCTCGCGGATCGAGGCGACCGAGGACTCCATCGCCTCGCGGGTCGCGCGACCGGTCTCGGCCAGGTCGCCGAGCGTGTCCTCCACGCGCCCCGCGCGGGTGGACAACGCCTGGAACCGTTCGTCGCTCGACACGATCAAACTCCTGATCGCTTGATCCCTCGAGAGGAGGCTGACGATCCGCTCCTGCTCGGGACGGACGTCCTTGGCCGACGATCGCCAGAGCTCGGTGGCCACTTCGCGCATCAGGATCGTGGCCTGCTGCTCGAGCGCCTGGAGGCCCTCCTCCACGCGCTCGTCGACCACGTTCGTCAACGCGTTCGCGATCTCTTCCTCGGCAGGCGTCAGGACGGGCGGCTCCGGGGCCTGCTGTCGGGTGAACAATGGGGAACGCCGGCGGCCACCGGCTCCTGCCGGCCGTGCGGTGCGCTGTTCGTTCATGCGTGTGCCTCGCGATCCGGGGCCGCTGCGGCACGTCTTGGAACCGAAGGATAGGTCAGGTGCGGCCGTGCTCCCGTATCTGGCGAGGAAATCCCCCACGGGTCACGACGCCGGCTCGGCCATCCGGGGGAGGCTCATCGGGAACGCGGAGACGCCGCACGTCGGCGGGGTCGTTCCTTTGCCGGGCCCTGAGGCCGACCCTATACTGAGGTCTCCGAACGTCCAGCCACGACGCTGGGAGGCCCGGAGCCCAGGGGCGTAGCTCAATTTGGTAGAGCACCGGTCTCCAAAACCGGCGG
>JBOGVC010000024.1:0-5979 GCA_050695275.1 Actinomycetota bacterium
CCGAGCGAGTCCCGCCCTGGCGAGCGCGAGAGCGCACGCCCGGGCGGCGCCGCCGGCTCCGTACACGATCGCCGTCCTGCCCTCGGGGTCGAACCCCGCGTCCCGCCGGAGGAAACGGTCGAATCCGGGGGCGTCCGTGTTCTCGCCCTCCAGCTCGCCGGCGCGGACGGCGATCGTGTTCACGGCCCGAAGGAGCCGAGCGTCCTCGGAGATGCTCTCGATCTGGGCCGAGACGTCGGTCTTGTGGGGCATCGTCACGTTGACGCCGTGGAACCCGAGGGGCACGAGGCCCTCGAGCGCCTTCCGCAGGTCCTCGGGCGGGACCGGCAGAGGCACGTACACCCAGTCGAGACCTACCTCGGCGAAGGCTGCGTTGTGGATCGCCGGGGAGAGGCTGTGCTCCACGGGCCAGCCGATGATCCCAACGACATGCGTGCCGCCGCCGACCCGCATCTCAGCCGAGGCACACATCGACGTTCCGGTTGTGCTCCGCGAGCGTGAGCGCGAAGCGGTGGTGGCCGTCCGCGCCGCAGAGGACGTAGAAGAGGAACTTCGTGTCGGCGGGATCGAGCGCGGCCCGGAGCGACTTCTCCCCCGGGCTCGCGATCGGCGTCGGCGGCAGGCCGGCGTTGATCCGTGTGTTGTACGGGCTGTCGAACTCCAGGTCGCTGGAGGACAGCTCCCCGTCGGGGGTGGGATCGTCGTAGAGGAGTGTCGCGTCGATCCCGAGCGCCATCCCGATCTCGAGGCGGTTGTAGATCACGCCCGCGATCAGCCTGCGGTCCCGGTCGACGCCGGCCTCCTCCTCGATCATCGACGCGATGATCACGAGCTCATAAGGCGTGACGCCGAGCTCGGTCGCGCGCTCGAAGGGCAACGCCTTCGCCTCCTCACGGAACTGCTCGAGGAGCGCCTCCGCGACGGAGCGTGCGGACAGCCCCTGCTCGACGAACTCGTAGCTCTTCGGGAAAAGGAACCCCTCTGGGGTCGGCGTTCCCTCGGGCAGGTACGGGGGCAGCACGTAGCGTCCGCTCTGCACCTCGACGAGGAATCGCCGCGCGGGGATCCTGAGATCCTCGTGGACCTGCTCGGCGATCTGGGTGAGTCGGAAGCCCTCGGGGATCACGAGCTCCACGACGGGGACCTCCGGGGGAGGTGTCGTGAGCACCTCCACCGCGGCGACGAGGGTCATGCCGGTCGTGAGCTCGAAGGAACCCGTGCGGATCCGGTCCGCCTTCCCCGTGCCCCGCAGGAGCATGTTGCCGACGAACCCGCCACACGGGATCACACCTCTATCGTGGAGCTCCTGGATGACCTCTTCGCCCGTCGCTCCCTCGACGACGGTGACCGTCACGGGCCGTGAGGGACGGTCCGCGGCCCCCTTGCATCGCCCGTAGTAGGTCGCCCCCCAAGCCCCGGCTCCCAGGACACCGAGGAACAGGGCGAGCGCGACGACGAGGGACAACCGACGGGGACGCCTGCCGCGCTCGGCCCGCCGGACGCTCGGGTCCGCCGACATGTCCGCGAGGATACCGGTCCTCCCGCCCTCAGCCGTGGCGCTCCCGCGCATCCAGCCAGGACTGGAGGATCACCGTGGCGGCGGAGGCGTCGACCACGCGGCGGCGCCCGCGCCCACGGGTCCCCGCGGCGGCGAGCGCCCGCTCCGCCTCCACGGTCGACAGTCGCTCGTCCTGCAGCTCGATGGGAACGTCCACCACGCCGGCCAGGGCGTCGGCGAACGCGCCCGCGTGCCCGGCACGAGCCCCGTGCTCGCCCCGGAGGGAGAGCGGGAGCCCCACCACGATCAGCGACGCCCCTCGCTCCCGCGCCAGCTCGGCGATCGCGAGCAGCTCACCTGGCGGTTGCCCGACGTGCACGGTGCCGACCGGCACCGCGACCCGCCGCTCCGGATCGGAGATCGCGACCCCGATCCGGGCGTCACCCAGATCGAGGCCGAGGACCGGCCCGGGTGCGATCACGAGGTGGCCGCGAGGAGCTCCCGGGCGCGCGCGGGGATCCCGCCGAGGGCCTGGCCGACGGCGGAGGCGTCCCGGCCACCGGCCATCGCCAGGATGTCCTTCCCGCCGGCTCCGCCGCCGATGACGGTCGCCGCTTCCCGGAGCAACTCCGGCGCCGTCACACCCCTGGCGACGGCCTCAGGCGTCGACGCCGCCACCAGCTGGGCCCTGCCGTCGGCCCCGCCCCCGAGCACGACGGCCGCGGGACGGCCCTGGAAGCGGTCGCGGATCTTCTGCGCGAGCTCCCGGAGGCCGCTCGCATCCTCGCCCGCCACCTCCGAGACCACGAGTCCGAGGCCGTCGATCTCGAGCACGCCGTCCACGAGCGCCGCGATGACCGCGTCCCGGTCGCCCTTCTGGAGCGCTCCCAGCGCGCTGCGGAGTCGCTTGTTCTCCTCGATCACCTTCCGGGCGTGGTCGATCGCGCTCCCGGGATCGGTGCTGCCGATCGCCTCCACCAGATCGTGCAGGAGCGCGCGCTCGGCGTTGATCTCCCGGAGGGCGTCCGGCCCCACGAGCGCTTCAACGCGGCGCATCCCGGCGCCGATCGAACCCTCGTGGAGGAACCGGATCACGCCGATGTGCCCCGTCCGCGGCACGTGGGTGCCGCCGCAGAGCTCGCGCGAGTAGTCCCCGATCTCGACCACCCGGACGACGTCGCCGTACTTCTCTCCGAAGAGCATCACGACACCGAGGCGCTCCGCCTCCTCCATGGAGGTCTCGAAGATGCTGGGGGCGTCGTCCGCCGTCAGCCGGCGGTTCGCGATCAGCTCGGCCTCGCCGAGCTGCGCCGGCGGGACGGCAGAGGGATGCGGGAAGTCGAAGCGGAGGCGACCCGGCTCGACGAGAGAGCCCGCCTGGCGGGCGTGGTCTCCGAGCAGCTCGCGGAGCGTGGCGTGGACGACGTGCGTGGAGGTGTGCGCCCGGGCGGTCGCCTCGCGGCGAGCGGCGTCGACCTCGGCGTGCGCTTCCTCGCCCGCCCGGACCTCGCCCGACTCCACGACCCCCGTGTGCAGGATCGAGCGATCGCCCGCGGGAACCGTGTCGTCGACCCTGATCACGCCCGAAGGCGTTCGGATCAGGCCGCGATCGCCCACCTGACCGCCCCCCTCCGCGTAGAAGGGGGTGCGGTCGAGGAAGATCCGGACCTCCTGACCTTCCTCGGCCACGGGGAGCTCGCGGAACTCCGGATCGAGCAGCGTCGCGATCGTGGCGTCGGATCCCAGGGTCTCGTACCCCACGAACGTCGTGGGAGGGGCCGCCCCGGCGTCGAGGCCGATCGGCACCTTCTTGGCGGCGCGCCGCGCTCGATCGCGCTGCTCCTCCAGCAGCGCGGCGAACCGATCCACGTCGACGGACAAGCCCGCCTCGGCCGCGAGCTCCTCCGTGAGCTGCAGCGGGAACCCGAACGTGTCGGAGAGCTTGAAGGCGTCGTCACCCGTGATGCGCCCGTCACGGGCCCGGCCCTTCGCATCGTCGAACAGGACGAGCCCCTGCCGGAGCGTGCCCGCGAAGCGCTCCTCCTCGGACCCCGCCACCTGCCGCACGAACGCCTCGTTGTCCCGGAGCGACGGGTACGCGTCGCCGAACCGGTCCACCACGATGTCGATGATCGGATCCATCACCGCGCGATCGATCCCGAGCCGCCGGGCGTGCGACACCACTCGGCGGAGCATCCGCCGCAGGACGTAGCCGCGGCCCTCGTTGGCTGGCTGGACCCCGTCGGCGATCAAGAAGGCGGTGGCCCGACCGTGTTCGGCGATGATCTTCAATGACACGTCGTCGCGACGGTCCTGGCCGTGCGTGCGCCCGGACAGGGACTCGGCCACCTCCAGCAACGGCCGGAACAGGTCCGTCTCGAAGACGCTGTCCACGTCCTGCAGCACGACGGCCACGCGTTCGAGCGATGATCCGGTGTCGACGTTCTTCGCGGGAAGCGGCTCGACGACCCGGAGCTCCCCGTCGATCCGATCCTGGATGAAGACGAGGTTCCAGATCTCCATGAACCGTTCCTCGTCCACGTCCGGACCTCCCTCCGGCCCGTACTTCGCTCCGCGATCGACGAAGATCTCGCTGCAGGGACCGCCCGGACCGGCCGCGTGGGTGTGCCAATAGTTCGCGAGCTCGCCCTCCGCGTCCGTCATGCCCCGGCGGACGATGCGTTCCGGTGAGAGACCCACCCCGTCGAGCCAGCCCTGCACGGCCTCGTCGTCGTCCTCGTAAACCGTCACCCAGAGCCGGTCGTGATCGATCCCGTACGTCTCGGTGACGAGCTGGTGCGCCCAGGCGATCGCCTCGGCCTTGAAGTAGTCGCCGAACGAGAAGTTGCCGAGCATCTCGAAGAACGTGAGGTGCCGGGCATCCGTGCCGACGTTCTCGATGTCGTTCGTGCGCATGACCTTCTGCACGGTGACGGCCCGCGGGTACTCCGGCTGGGCCTGTCCCAGGAAGATCGGGATGAACTGGTTCATGCCCGCGTTCGCGAGGAGCAGACCGGACTCGGGCGGGGGGATCAGCGACGAGCTCGGCACGCGCTTGTGCCCTCGCTCCTCGAAGAACGACAGGAACCGCTCGCGGATCCGCTCCCCCTCCACGAGCGGAGTCTACCGGTGGGTCTCCGCAGCCCTCAGCGCGGCCTCAGGCCGCGGTCGGCTCGTCGGGGCCGGGTTCGCGCTTCGAGGCGTCGAGCTCCGCGCGGAGCTCTCGCTCCCGTTCCTCCATCGCCCGCTTGCCCTCCTCGATCGACTCCGCGACGAGCTTGGAGAGATCCATCAGACCGCCTCGGGCCTCGCGCGCCAGCGTCGCCGGCTTGACCTTGTTCGCCTGGCGCCTGGCCCACCGCGACGCGACGACGGCGCCCGTCGCACCGGCGCCGAGGCCAAGTGCGACCCAGAAGCCGCGGCGCATGTCAGGGCGCCGGCGCGCCCGGCGCCGGAGATCCCTTCGACCGCTTCTTGCTGAACGAATCGGCCGCCTTCTTCACGCCGGCGCCCACGCTCAGGAACTTCACGATCGGGCTGGAGGCGGCGTGCTCCAGCAGGCCCGTGAACCGCTCGACGCGACCCACGATGCCTCCGACGGAATCGAGCACGCCGCCCACGCGATCCAGATGTCCGTTGGTGCGCTCCACGGAGCCCTTGATCTCCCGGAGGAGCGGGACCGTCTCCTCCCGCATCGCATCCACGGTGAGACGGGTCGCCTCGAGCACACGGAACGTGTTCAGGAGGACCAGGCACAGGAACAGGACCAGGAGTCCCCAGAATGCGGCGAGCACGATCAGGGCGGTCTCGCCGCCGGTGAGGGCCAGGAACGTCATCCGTCTACCTCCGAGGTTCCGTGGGGTGGGCAGTTGGCCCAGCATACCCATGGGCCTCGGAGACGGAGTTCCCTACTGTGGCCGGTTCCTCCGCGGGCGCACGGTCCTCTTCGGTACCGGACGCTCTTCGGGTACCGGTTCCTCCTCGGGCGCCCCTTCCTCTTCCGGTGCGGGCTCCTCTTCACGTGCTCGTTGCTCGACGGCGGGGTGAATCAGGGGCACTCCGGTACCGGGCGCGACCTCGACGTCGCCGCCCTGGCCCGTCGCCTCGTAGTACACCTCGTCCTCGAATCGCTCTGGCCGGTACTGCTGCTCCACGTGATGGCCCTCGAAGTCGTGAGGATATTCGTACCCCTCGCCGTGCCCGAGCTTCGCAGCGCCGGCGTAGTGCGCGTCGCGCAGATGCGGCGGCACGGGGTCGGTCGAGTCGGCGTCGGACAGCGCCTTGTCCAGCGCCTCCGTGACGGAGTTCGACTTGGGCGCCCGCGCCAAGTAGAGCGCCGCGTGCGCGAGGTTGAATCGGGCCTCGGGCATGCCGACGTGCTCGAGCGCGTGGCCGGCGGCCACCGCGACCTGAATCGCTTGCGGATCGGCGAGACCCACGTCCTCGGACGCGAAGATCATCATCCGCCGCACGATGAACCG
>JBOGVC010000025.1:0-3448 GCA_050695275.1 Actinomycetota bacterium
GGTGACCCCCGCCGAGGGTCTGGTTCGCGACCACCAGGTAGCGACGCATGGCGTTCACCTCCGAACGCATCTCTGGGTTCGCATCTCCATGCTACGCCGCGAGTAGCATCGCGACGATGCAACGGCTCCATGGGGCGATCGCGGCGGCGGTCACGCCGCTCAAAGACGGCGGTCGCTCCCTCGACCCCGACTCGCTCGGGTCCCTCGTGGACTTCCTGGCGGCGGGCGGCGTCGACGGCCTCCTCGCCTGCGGCACGACGGGTGAGGGCGTGCTCCTGACGGTAGGCGAGCGGCGTCAGGTCACCGAGGGCTTCCTCTCCGTCCGGCCCGAGGGCTTCCAGGTCGCCGTGCACGCCGGCGCGCAGACCACCCGCGACACGATGGCGCTCGCCGCACACGCGCGAGAAGTGGGCGCCGATGCCGTGGCCGTGATCGCACCTCCCTACTTCCCGCTCGACCCTCGGGAGCTCTTCGAGCACTTCCGGTCCGCGGCCGACGCCTGCGACCCCCTCCCCTTCTACATCTACGAGTTCGCGGAGCGCAGCGGCTACGCGATCCCTCTGGACGTCGTCGGCCAGCTCCGCCGCGAGCAGGGCAACGTCGTCGGGATGAAGGTGAGCGACAAGCCCTTCGACGCGATCGAGCCCTATCTCGTCGAGGGCATGGACGTCTTCGTCGGGTCGGAGCCGTTGGTGCGCGCGGCGATGGAACGCGGCGCGGTGGGCGCGGTCTCGGGACTCGCATCGGCTTGGCCGGACGTCGTCGCCGCGCTGGTGCATGAGCACAGCCCCGAGGCGCACCTGAGAGTCACCGAGCTGCGCGAACGGCTGGCGGGGATCCCGTTCCACGCAGCCCTGAAGCAGGTCCTGACGGATCGCGGCGTGCTGCTCCACGGCGACGTCCGGCCGCCGCTGCGCGGCCTCACGCTGGAGGAGCGCACGGCCGTCTCGAGCCTCTCCGTCTCGGCTTGACGCTGGCCCGGCGCCGTCGGTAGGTTTTGCACCTGCAATTCCGACCCCAGGGATGGGATTCGACCCGATGATCCGCACGCGAACGGCCGGACAGGTGGCAGCGATGATCCCCGACCGTCTCTGCTGCTGTCCCGAGGTGACCCGCGAGGCCCGAGCCGGCCTCGCAACCCTCGCCCGGCCGTAGCGTCCCGCAGCACTCGCCCGCCGCGCGAGGCGGCCGCTCCCGGCCCATCTCCTGGAAGGCATCGCCGATGGCACGCACCGAACAGAGGTCCCCCCGCCCCCGCGGTCAGGGGCAGTGGGCGCTCGGGTATCACGAACCGCTGAACAGCGCCGAGCAGATCAAGAAGGAAGCCGAGCCGCTCGAGGTGCGGGAGCGGATCGAGCGGGTCTTCGCACCGGGCGGGTTCCGCTCGATCGGCAAGCAGGACCTCCGCAACCGGATGCGCTGGTGGGGCCTCTACACGCAGCGGAAGCAAGGGGTGCCCGGGGAGCGGACCGGGAGTGCGGAACCCGAAGAGCTCGAGGACGAGTTCTTCATGATGCGGATCCGCATCGACGGCGGCCGGCTCACCGCCGACCAGCTGCGGGCGATCGCCTGGGCGAGCGAGACCTACGGTCGGGACGTCGCCGACGTGACGGATCGGCAGAACGTGCAGCTCCACTGGATCCGGATCGAGGACGTGCCCGAGATCTGGGAGCGACTCGAGGGCACGGGGCTCACGACCGCTGAGGCCTGCGGCGACACGCCCCGCGTGATCCTCGGGTGCCCCCTGGCGGGGATCGACGCGGACGAGATCCTGGACGCGTCGCCCGCGATCGCGGAGATCCGCGACCGATTCGTCGGTACGACCGAATTCTCGAACCTCCCGCGCAAGTACAAGACCTCGATCAGCGGATGCGCCGTCCGCTGCACGGATCCGGAGATCAACGACATCTCGCTCGTCGGCGTGGAGCATCCCGATCTCGGCCCCGGGTACGACCTCTGGGTCGGTGGCGGGCTCTCGACGAACCCGATGTTCGCTCAGCGCCTCGGTGCGTTCGTCGCCCCCGACCGCGCCGCCCAGACGTGGGCCGCCGTGACGTCGCTGTTCCGCGAGTACGGGTACCGGCGCTCGCGGAACCAGTCCCGGCTGAAGTTCCTCCTGAAGGACTGGGGAGCCGAGGAGTTCCGTCGCGTGCTCGAGAAGGAGTTCCTGGAGGCGCCACTGCCCGACGGGCCCGCGCCGCCTCCCGCCCCCATGGATCGTCGCGACCACGTCGGGATCCGTCCACAGCGCGACGACCGGACGTATGTCGGGTTCACCCCTCGGGCCGGCCGCCTGACGGGCCATCAGCTGCGCCTCGTGGCCGACCTCGCCGATCGGTACGGGACCGGCCGGATCCGGACGACCACGCGGCAGAAGCTCGTAATCCTGGACGTCGAGCGAGAGGCGGGCCCCAGCCTCGCCGCGGAACTCGACCGCCTCGACCTCCCCACGATGCCCGGGCTGTTCCGCAAGGGTGTGATGGCGTGCACGGGCATCGAGTTCTGCAAACTCGCGATCGGCGAGACGAAGGGCCGCGCCCGCTGGCTCGCCGAGGAGCTGGATCGACGCCTCCCGGGATTCGATGAAGAGATCCGCGTCCACGTGAACGGGTGCCCGAACTCCTGCGCCCGGTTCCAGGTAGCCGACATCGGGCTGATGTCGGCGCTCACGAAACGGCCGGACGGCACGAAGTCGGATTCGTTCCTCGTGCACCTGGGCGGCGCGCTCGGGATGGGGGATGACGGTGGAGACGGCGCCGGGACGGACGGCGGCGGGGACTCCTTCGGCAGGAAGGTGAAGGGCGTGCGCGTCCTCGCCGAGGATGCCGCCGACTACGTCGAGACGTTGGTCCGCCGCTACCGCGCGCGACGCGGTGACGATGCGCCGAGCTTCGGCGAGTTCGTCCGCGGCCTGGACGACGCGGAACTGACCGCGTTCGCCACGCCGGAGGCGAGCCGATGAGCTCGGTGACGCCCCGCGCGGTTCCGTTCTACTGCCCGTTCTGCGGGGAGCAGGAGCTGCGGCCCGCCGATCCGTCCGGATGGCGGTGCGAGGTGTGCGAGCGCACGTTCGAGCTCCAGCTGACCGCCGTGGGAGGTGACTGATGGCCGATCGCGATCCCGTCCAGCCGCTCCACCAGCCGGTCCTCCCGGTCTTCGACGAGGAGGAGGTCTGGGTCCAGCACGCCGCCGAGCGGTTCGAGGACGCCGCGGCCGAGGACCTCCTGGCGTGGGCGCTCGAACGCTTCCATCCCCGCATGGCGATCAGCGCGGCCGGTGGGGTCGACGGGATGGTGCTCGTGGACATGGCCTGGCGACTCAACCCCGACGTCCGCGTCTTCACGTTGGACACCGGGCGGTTGCCACCCGAGACGTACGACCTGTTCGAGAAGGTCCGCGAGCGCTACGGGATCGCCGTGGAGTTCGAGTACCCGGAGACGGACGCCGT
>JBOGVC010000026.1:0-6095 GCA_050695275.1 Actinomycetota bacterium
AGACCGTCGAGGTCGCCTTCCGGCTCGGCGTCGACCCTCGGAAGAACGACCAGGCGATCCGCGGCACCGTGGCGCTGCCCCACGGCACCGGCAAGTCGGTGCGCGTCGGCGTGTTCGCGGCGGGGGAGAAAGCGCGCGAGGCGCGGGATGCCGGAGCGGACGTCGTCGGTGGCGAGGAGCTGGTCGAGGAGGTCATGAAGGGGACGATCGATTTCGACGCGGCGGTCGCCACGCCGGACATGATGGCGTCGGTCGGGAAGGCCGGACGGGTGCTGGGTCCGCGGGGATTGATGCCGAACCCCAAGACCGGGACCGTGACGAACGACATCGCGAAGGCCGTCGCCGACATCAAGGGAGGCAAGGTCGAGTACCGAGCCGACCGCACGGGCAACGTCCATCTGATCATCGGGAAGAAGTCGTTCGAGGAGCGCAACCTGCTCGAGAACTACCTCGTGGTCATCGATGAGCTCCTGAAGGCGAAGCCGTCCTCGGCCAAGGGCCGCTACATCAAGTCGCTGGCCGTTTCCTCGACGATGGGGCCGAGCGTGCGGATCGACGCGTCCAAGCCTCGAGGCGTTCAGATGGCCGTCACGGAGGGATAGATCCGACGGCCCTGGTAGGCTGGCGCCGCCGCAGACAGCAGGGGCGCATGCGCGCACAATCCCGATCGGGTACCTGCCGAGGCGACGATCTTGCGTGGCGGACACGCATCGTCGTCGGGGAAGCTCGCGCCGCGCGCGTCTCCGCTGTCTGCGGGGAGCGTTGTTCATACAGGAGGCGCGATGCCGAGTACCCAGAAGATCGAACGGGTCGCGGAGCTGAAGGAGCAGATCGAGGGCTCCGCGGCGCTGCTGCTCACCGAATATCGCGGGCTGACGGTGTCCGAGATCACGGAGCTGCGGAAGTCCCTCGGCGAGGGGGGCGCGCGGTTCGCGGTCATCAAGAACACCCTGATGCGCCGGGCGCTCGAGGACACCGACGCCGCCGGGCTCGGATCGTTGTTCGAAGGGCCGAGTGCCGTGGCCTTCGTGCTCGAGGATCCGGTCGCGGCAGCCAAGAGCGTCACCGCAGCGGCGAAGAAGTTCCCTGCCCTCGTGTTGAAGGGCGGATTCGTGGAGGGGCGTCTCCTCTCGGCCGCGGAGGCCAGATCGCTCGCCGAGCTCGATTCCCGCGAGGTGATGCTGTCCAAGGTCGCGGGATTGATGAAGGGCGAGATGTCCCGCGCGGCCTCGATGTTCCAGGCAGCCCAGTCGCGCTTCCTGTCACTGCTCGAAGCCTTCAAGGCGAAGCTGCCGGAAGCAGCACCAGAGGCCGAAGCAGCACCAGAGGCGAACGGAACGAACGACGAGGAAGGGGAGTGACCGTGGCGAAGTCGAAGATCGGGACGGAGGATCTTCTCGAGCAGTTCAAGGAGATGACGCTGCTCGAGCTGTCGGAGTTCATCAAGGCGTTCGAGGAGACGTTCGACGTCACCGCCGCCGCCGCCGCGCCGATGATGGTGGCTGCGCCGGGCGCTGCCGCCGGCGGCGAAGGTGGTGCGGAGGAGGAGCAGTCGGAGTTCGACGTGATCCTCACCGCCGCCGGAGACAAGAAGATCCAGGTGATCAAGGAGGTCCGTGCCCTCACGAGCCTCGGTCTGAAGGAGGCCAAGGACCTCGTGGACGGAGCGCCCAAGCCCGTCCTTGAGCGCGTCAACAAGGAAGCTGCCGACAAGGCCAAGGAGCAGCTCGAGGCCGCGGGCGGGAGCGTCGAAGTCAAATAGTGACGAAGGGAGCAACCCGGGGTGACCGTGGGACGGCACCTCGGGTTCCCCTCATTGCAACCCTTGTGCTACGGTGCGCGCCAATGTTCGTCCGTCGAGGGGGAGACAGTCGTTATGCGTCAAAGTGATGGGAAGCACTTCGGACAGCGACTTCGCGAATCCAGGGTCGCGGCTGGGCTGAGCCAATCGGAGCTCGAGGACATCTCCGGCATCCCCAAGGCGCGACTCTCCCGCTACGAGAACGGTCACGTCGAGCCCTCCATCCAGACCCTGGCTCGGCTCTCCCGCGCCCTGAACGTCTCCGAAGCCTCCCTGCTGGGTGACCAGCGAGCCATCCTCGAGGACTTCTTCCAGGTCCTCTTCGACCGCGGCGTCCGCATCACGTCCAGTGACCAGGGCGCGCGGATCGCCCACGCCATCGCCGACCTGCTCGATGCCCTCAAGACCGATCCGGTCGTCGCGGATGACCCACTGACGCGGGTGCCCGACGCGGTCGAGCAGCCGCTCGCCGCGCCGATGCTCGGCTAGGTCTCGTCGGCGCCGAATCGCAGCTCCAGATCGAGGGACCCTCCCCGGACGCCGGAGAACGTCGCCCCGTCCGCCCCGAGATCGAGTTCCCGTGAGGTGGAGACGACGTTCGACCCCTCCGGGACGACGATCACGAGCTGGAACCGCACGCCGGACAGGGTCGGCTGCGGGAGGATCCGGAGCAGCAGTTGTCGCAGTCCGTCGACCGTGCGGACCGCGTCGGGGACGTCGTACGTCACGGTGAGCGTCGCCGACTCGCCACCGCGAACGAGGATCGAACCGGTCACGGAGGTGAGCCCCACGTCCGAGGCGATCTCGATCGGGCTCGGCCGACTCGTCTCCGCGGTGACGTCCTTCGCCGTCGCAGGCACGAAGAGCGTGACGTCCGCGGCGAACGTGCCCACCGGGATCCCGCCCACGGGGCGACCGAGGAGTACCGACGGGGGATCCGTCCCCGCCCCGTTCTCGAACAGGATCTCCGCCTCGACCGCCGCGGACCCGTCGTCCCGGATCCGGATCGACTGACGGACGGTCGTGTCCACGAGCGCGCCCACGTGGGAGCTCCCGGCGGCGCTCCAGGAGGCGGCGACGGGGAGCACGCCCTCATCGGAGAGGACGCCGCCGCCGTCGAGGCCGAGGCTGTGGACGATGCGACGCTCGGCCCTCCCCGGGAGATAGATCGACAGATGCCCGCCGCGGGCGCCGGCGGCCGTCGCGAGAGCGAAGGATTCCACGCCTGGCCGGCGATCCAGGAACGCCTCGAGGATCGCCGAGACCCGATCGGCGTGCAGCTCGGCGGTCCTGGGTGGTGCGTTCCCGAGGAAGGCCTCGATCTCCAGCGCTCTCGTCGTGGTCCGGTCGGACAGTGCCTCGGGCGAACCGACCGTTTCCACGTCTCCGATCGCCCACACGATGTCCTCGAGTGCCACCGCGTCGATCTGGATGACCCCGTCGAGGTCGCTCAGTCCGGATGCGTCGGCGGCCTCGAGCAGGGTTCTCGCCGTCTTCCTCCAGTCGATCGAGAGCTCCGCCTCGATCAAGTCGCTCGGGGCGGGCGCGATCGACTCGAGTTCGAGGGAGCCGTCGCGTGCGACGAGGACGCCGACCGTCGCGGGCGTGCCGCCGCCGGGGCGAGGGATGCCCAGCGTCGGGACGCAGACGAGGTACCGATGCTCCCCCCCGAACATCGCCGCCGCGAGCCGCAGCGACTCCTGGAACCGGGTCGCGAGGTCGAGCCGGAGGGTGAGGCCGTCGACCGCGTCCCGATAGCCCGAAGCGACGGGCCCGAGCAGTCCGTCGCTTCCCGCATCCTCGAGCGTCCGGAGCGCAACGTCGAGCCGGCGGGTCACCATCTCCATGTCGGGGATCGCGTCCTCGAAGGCGGCGATGTCCACGCTTCCGGCTGCGGAAGAGGCAGGGATCCTGATGTCGGTCCATCCGAGCGTCCGGGCGACCCGCACCATCGCCGCGCCGGCCTCGGCGGTCGCGCGGGAAGCGTCGGCGACGGCAGCCGCCGCGTCGATGTTGTCGCCCGCGATGGGGAGGAGCCCGGCGATGCCCATCGAGGGGTGCCCCACCGCCCCCCGGGCGGCATCCGCCGCCCGGGTGGCGGCTTCGAAGTGCGGCGCCGCCGACCCCGGGTCCCCGGTCACGATCGATTCGATCCCGATCGAGAGCTCCGATCGAGCGGCCGTGAGTCCGCGCACGAGGTTCCTGCCCGCCCAGACGCCGTCCAGGACGAGGAGGGCGGCGAACGTGGCGATCCCGGCCAGGGCGCCGAGGGCGACCCGTCTCCCGCGGGTCCTTGGTCGCCGGGGGCCGGACGGGGTGGGCTCCGAGGCCATCGCCGCGACCCTACCGCCGGCAGCCACGTGGCACCATCAAGTGCTCTCGGCAACTGTTCTTGGCACGTGTTCTTGGCAAGGGCTCCCGGGGTGCTGGCCCATCTCCTGCGGCTGTCCGGCAGACCTGGGTCGGATGGCGTCCAGGGAAGGCCGTTCGGCGGCTTGACCCTCGGCGTCGAGGAGGCGTACCCTCGGGGCACGCCGTGCCCCTGGGCAGGTGCCGTTGACGGTGCCTGCTCCTCCTCGTAGACTGCTCGTTTGCCGTGCCGTCCACCGCGCTCTGCCGTGCGCTCTCGACGTCTCCCGGGAGGGGTTCTGCTTGCCTGACCAGCTCGTGCCTGTTCGGAATCGTGTCAGTTTCGCCAAGCTCGACGAGGTTCTCCAGCTTCCCGACCTCGTTGCGATCCAGAAAGACTCCTTCGATCGGCTCCTGAACGAAGGACTCAAGGAGGTCCTCGAAGAGGTCTCGCCGATCGAGGACTTCACAGAACAGTTCCAGCTCTATTTCGGCAAGCACGAATTCCGAGCGATGAAGTTCTCGGAAGAGGAATGCCGCGACAAGGACATCACGTTCTCCGCTCCCTTGTTCGTCGAAGCAACGTTCGTCAACAAGGTCACCGGTGAGATCAAGGAGCAGGAGGTCTTCCTGGGCGACTTCCCCATGATGACCGATCGCGGGACCTTCATCATCAACGGCACCGAGCGTGTCGTGGTCTCCCAGCTGGTGCGCTCGCCGGGCGTCTACTTCAGCAAGGAGCCCGACAAGACCACGGACAAGGACATCTTCATCGCGAAGATCATCCCGTCGCGGGGCGCCTGGCTCGAGTTCGACGTGGACAAGAAGGACACCGTCGGCGTGCGGATCGATCGCAAGCGCCGGCAGCACATCACCGTCTTCCTGAAGGCCCTCGGCTTCAGTGCGGCCGAGATCCTGAAGCTCTTCGACAACGCGGTCTCCATCCAGAACACCCTCGAGAAGGACCACTTCGAGACGCAGGAGGAGGCCCTCGAGGACATCTACCGGAAGCTGCGGCCCGGCGAGCCGCCCACGGCCGAGAGCGCGAAGACCCTCCTCGAGAACCTGTTCTTCAACCCCAAGCGCTACGACGTCGCGCGCGTGGGTCGCCACAAGGTGGACAAGAAGCTGGGCGCCGCCGAGGGTGAGTTGCTGAAGCAGCTGCGCTCCCACCACAAGGGCCTGGGCGAGCTCGACAACCCGGACCGGAAGGCGTGGGAGCAGATCCGGTATCGGGTCTTCTCCTCGATGCAGAAGGAGGAGGCGGCCGGGCAGGGAGCGCCCAAGTACAAGGCGGTCCTCACGTTCGAGGACATCCTCAAGACCGTCGGCTACCTGGTGCACCTGCACGCAGGCGAGGCCGGCTACGACCCCGACGACATCGACCACTTCGGCAACCGCCGGATCCGGTCGGTCGGCGAGCTGATCCAGAACCAGATCAGGATCGGGCTCTCGCGCATGGAGCGGGTCGTGAAGGAGCGGATGACCACTCAGGACGTCGAGGCGATCACGCCGCAGACCCTGATCAACATCCGTCCGGTCGTCGCCTCGATCAAGGAGTTCTTCGGAACCTCGCAGCTGTCGCAGTTCATGGACCAGACCAACACGCTCTCCGGGCTCACCCACAAGCGGAGGCTGTCGGCGCTCGGACCGGGTGGCCTCTCGCGGGAGCGCGCCGGCTTCGAGGTCCGAGACGTGCACCCGTCCCACTACGGTCGGATGTGTCCGATCGAAACCCCGGAGGGTCCGAACATCGGCCTCATGGGGTCGCTGTCCAGCTTCGGACGGATCAACGAGTTCGGGTTCTTCGAGACCCGATACCGGCGCGTGGAGAAGGGCAAGGTCACCGCGAAGATCGACTACCTGTCGGCCGACGAGGAGGACCGCCACGTCATCGCGCAGGCGAACGCTCGCCTCGCTCCCGACGGCACCTTCCAGGACACGC
>JBOGVC010000027.1:0-14585 GCA_050695275.1 Actinomycetota bacterium
GGCGAAACTACGCGCTCGCGGCAGACGCCTTCTTCCGCTCCTCTTCCTGGAGCACGCGCCGGAGCACCTTGCCGATCAACGTCTCGGGGAGCTCGGCACGGAACTCCCACTCCTTCGGCACCCGGTATCCCGTGAGTCCCTGGGCCGGGTCGCGCGCCCACGCCTCGAGCTCCTCGCCGGTGACGGTCGCGCCCTCCTTCGCCACGACGTAGGCCTTGACCCGCTCCCCCGTCCTGTCGTCGGGCAAGCCCACCACGCACGCCTTCAGCACCTTCGGATGCCGGTAGATCACCGCTTCGACCTCGGTCGGGTACACGTTGAACCCGGAGACGATGATCATGTCCTTCATCCGATCGACGATCCGGAAGAACCCCTCGTCGTCCATGATCGCGATGTCGCCCGTATGCAACCACCCGCCTCGGATCATCTCCGTGGTGGCCTCGGGCTTGTTGTAGTACCCCAGCATGACCTGGGGCCCCTTGATGCAGAGCTCGCCTCGCTCGCCGGCCGGCACCTCGCTGTCGGGATCCTCCAGGGAGACCACCCGACAATCCGTATCGGGGATCGGGAGCCCGATCGTGCCGTGCTTCGGCTCGTCGAACGGGTTCACGTGGGTGACGGGCGAGGTCTCGGTGAGCCCGTATCCCTCCACGAGGTGGGCGCCGCCCGTCACCTCCCGGAACTTCTCCGCCACCGCCTGAGGGAGCGGGGCCGCGCCGGAGATGCACGCCTTCACGGACTTCAGGTCGTACTTGGGCGTCTCGGGGGCCTCGTTCAGCGCCACGAACAGACGAGGAACCCCCGGGAAGAAGGACGGCTTCTCCTTGTCGAGCTGCTTCAGGGCCATGTGCACCTCGAACCGTGGCAGCAGGACGAGCTTGCCCGCCTGCCCGATGCCGAAGTTCATCGCGACGAGACCGAACGAATGGAAGAAGGGAAGGATGCACATCACGCCGTCCTTCCCGCGCTCGAAGAACGAGATGCAGGGCGCGACCTGTCGCACGTTGGAGGACAGGTTGTAGTGGGAGAGCATGGCCCCCTTCGAGAGCCCGGTGGTCCCGCCGGTGTAGACGAGTGTCGCCACGTCGTTCTCCGCGTCGACCTCGGCCACCGGGGGCGGCGATCCGGCCGCGCCGACCGCGTCCTTCCACCACCGGACGGGCGCGTCGGCCGGGACCGGAGGCCAGGGCTTCCCTTCGTGCTTCGCGTCCTTCCTGAACTTGATGGGAGCGAGGAGGTTCAGCGGGAACCGCATGTAGTCGGTGAGCTCCGTGACGATCACCTCGCGCACCGGCGCCTCGTCGGCCACGGCCGCCCAGGCCGGATAGAGCTGGTCGAGAACCACCATCACGCTCGGCGAGAAGTCCTTGATCTGGTGGGCGAGCTCGCGCTGCGTGTACAGCGGGTTGTTCCCCACCGCGACCGCGCCGAGACGCTGGCACGCGTACCACGCGATCACGTACTGCGGAGAGTTCGGCAGGAGCAGTCCGACTCGATCGCCACGCTGGACGCCGAGCCCGGCGAGCACCGCGCTGAACCGTTCCACCTCCCGGAGCAGCTCGCGGTACGACAGGTGCTTGCCCAGGAACGCGATCGCCGTGGACTCCGGGAATCCGGCCGCCGAGTCGGCGAGGAGGTGGAAGACGCTCTGGTGTGGGAACGGGGCGACGGTCTTCGGCACACCTGTGCGCCAGACCCGGAACCAAGGGCGGTGGTCGGTCATCCGCGCATCATAGGGTGATGGCCGTGAGCACGCAGACGTCGTCGGCGCGGGAGGCAACGGAGGAGCCCGCAGAGGCGCCACCCGAAGGGCTCTTCGGGCGCGGCCTCCGCCTGATCACGTCCTACGTCCGCATGCATCCGGGGCCGTTCCTCGTCGCCGTCGCGGGCTCGGTCCTGTTCGCGTTCGCCTCGATCGCCCTCACCACCGCCCTCGGCCGGGCGACCGATGAGGTGCTGCGACCTGCCTTCTCCGGCGGCGTGGAGACGCGCCGGATCTGGCTCGCGGTCACGGCGCTGATGGCGTTCGGCTGCCTCCGGGCGCTGGGGATCATGCTGCGTCGGTTCTTCAGCGGCGTGTCGGGCGAGCGCGTGATGGCCACCCTCCGCACCAGGATCGCGGACCGGTACCGGCGGCTCGCGCTGGCGTACCACCGGGAGACCCCCACCGGCGAGCTGCTCGCGCACATGGAAGCCGACGTCAAGGCGGCGGTGGACGTGTTCTATCCCGTGCCGTTCGCCACGGGAGTGGTCGTGCTGATCGCCCTGGCGATGATCCAGCTGATCGCCGCGGACGTCTTCCTGGCCATGATCGCGGCCGTCCTGTTCCCGGCGCTCGCGATCATGAACCGGAACTTCGCCACCGAGATGCAGGGGCCCGCCCGGCGCGCCCAGGAGCGGATCGGGGAGGTCTCGGCCGTCGCGCACGAGTCGATCGACGGCGCGCTCGTGGTGAAGACCCTCGGGCGCGAGGCGGCCGAGACCGAGCGGCTCGCGGTCAAGGCCAGGGCGCTCCGGGACGAGCGGGTCGAGGCCGGCTTCCTCCGCGCCACGTTCGAGGCTGCCCTCGACGCCGTCCCGGCCCTCGTCGCCGCGATCCTGTTGGTCGTCGGTTCGTGGCGCGTCGCCGCCGGCGGGATCACCCTGGGCCGGCTGATCGGGTTCATCGCGCTCTTCGACCTCCTCGCCTGGCCGATGCGATTCATCGGATGGATCCTCGCCGAGCTCCCTCGCGCGGTCGTGGGCTACGCCAGGATCGAGCAGGTCTTCGGCGAGCCGGTCACGGTGCTGCCCGCGGTCGATCCCGTCGCGCTGCCGGAGGGCCCGCTCGGGGTCGAGGCCGACGACCTCCACCACAGCCTCGACGGCACGAGGATCCTCGACGGCGTGTCCCTGCGGATCGGCCCCCAAGAGTCCGTGGCGATCGTCGGCGAGACCGGGGGCGGGAAGTCGACGCTCGCCCAGCTGCTCGTCCGGCTCGCCGACCCGGATGCGGGCACGGTCCGCGTCGGCGGCGTCGATCTCCGGCACGCGCACCCGGCGTCGCTCCGACGCGCCGTCTCGATCGTGTTCCAGGAGAGCTTCCTGTTCTCCACGACGATCGGCGAGAACATCGCGCTCGACTCGGGGGCGGACGCCGACGCCGTCGATCGCGCCGCGAGGATCGCGGCGGTCGACCGGTTCGTCGACACGCTGCCCGCCGGGTTCCAGACGGTCGTCGGGGAGCGCGGCTACACGTTGTCGGGAGGGGAGCGGCAACGCGTGGCGCTGGCACGCGCGATCGTCCGGGAGCCTCGGGTGCTGATCCTCGATGACGCCACGTCGTCGGTGGACGCATCGGTCGAGGCGCAGATCCTCGCCGCACTCCGTGAGGAGCTCCACACGACGTTGGTCGTCATCGCCTACCGACTCTCGACGATCCGGCTGGCGGACCGGGTGATCTACCTCGAGGGCGGCCGGGTGGCGGGAACCGGGTCCCACGACGAGCTGATGGCGTCCTCGCCGGGGTACGCGGCGATCATCCACGCCTACGCGCGGGGGGAGCGATGAGCGCCGCGGATCCCGTCGTCCGCGACGAGGACGGGCTCGAGATCCCCGAGGAGCTCCGTAGCTCCTTCGCCGTTCTGAAGCGCGGGATCCGGGAGAGCCCCGAGCTCCGTGCCGGCCTCTTCTTCACGGTGATCATCTCCCTCGGGGTGGTGATCGCGCACCTCACGACACCGGTGCTGATCCAGCTCGTCTTCGACCACGGGTTCGACGGCGGGTTCCGGCCGGTCTACGTCGGCACCGTCTGCGCGGTGGCGTTCGCGTTCGTGGCGCTCACGTTCGTGGCCTCACGCGCCGCCGCCCGGCGCCTGGTCTGGGCAGCGGAGGGCGCGATGATGGGTCTGCGGATACGGACGTTCGCACACATCCACAGCCTCTCGATCGCCGAGCAGTCGGAGGAGAAGCGCGGCGTGTTCGTCGCGCGGGTGACGGCCGACATCGACGCGATGCAGCAGTTCATGGAGTGGGGCGGGATCGCCTGGATCTGGGCCGCCGTCCAGGTCGTCGGGTCGCTCGCCTTGATGCTCGTGTTCTCTTGGCAGCTCACGCTGGCGATGGTGGGGCTCGTGATCCCACTCATCCTCATCGTGTGGTCGCTCCAGGCGAGGCTGTCGGCGGCCTTCGACGCCGCCAGGACGCGCGTGGGCGAGATGCTCTCGGAGGTGTCGGAGTCCGTGATGGGGGCCGCCGTGGTTCGCGCGTACGGGCTCGACGAGGTGACGTTCGGCCGGGTCCGCGGGGCCATCGACCGGCGGTACCAGGCGGAGGTCGTGGCGCACTTCCGGGCGGCCACGCTCTTCCCGCTCTCCACGGTCTTCTACGCGCTGGCCGTCTCGATCGTGGTCGTGCTGGGCGCCGGCTTCGGCCCCGACTGGGGTCTCACGTTCGGTCGGGTGACGGCGTTCCTGTTCCTGGCCGACGCGTTCCTCCACGTGTTCACCGATCTCCCGGAGATCTACAGCGAGACGCAGACCGCGATCGCCGGATGGCGGAAGGTCCTAGCCGTCCTCGACCTGCCCGTGGAGATCGTCGAGCCCACCCCGGGTGTCGAGCTGCCGTCGGGCGCCCTCTCGGTGCACGCGGAGGACGTGGAGTACGCCTACCGAGAGGGTGGACGGGTGTTGCATGGGATCTCGCTCGACATCGAGGCCGGCGAGCATGTGGCGATCGTGGGTGAGACGGGCTGCGGGAAGACCACGTTCGTGAAGCTCGTCTCCCGGCTCGCCGACCCGAAGTCCGGGCGGATCGACGTCGGCGGGGAGGACGTCCGCGGGATCGCGGCGGCCTCACGGCACCGCTCGATCCGGATGGTCCCCCAGGACGGCTTCCTGTTCGACGCGACCGTGCGCGAGAACGTCCGGGCCGGCCGGGACGGCGCGACCGACCGGGACGTGGAGACGGCGTTCGAGGAGCTGGGGCTCGGCGCGTGGGTGGCCGGGCTCCCGCGCGGCTTGGACACCCCGGTCGGGGAGCGAGGGGAGGCGTTGTCGGTCGGCGAGCGGCAGCTGGTCGCGCTCGCGCGCGCGCAGATCGCCGACCCCGGCCTGCTGATCCTGGACGAAGCGACGTCGGCGGTGGATCCCGCGACGGAGCGGCGCATCTCGGAGGCGCTCCGACGGCTCTCCGAAGGCAGGACCACGATCACGGTGGCGCATCGCCTGTCGACGGCCGAAGGAGCCGACCGGGTGTTCGTGTTCGACGCCGGCCGGCTCGTGGAGACGGGCACGCACGAGGAGCTCGTGGGCGGCGGCGGGACGTACGCCGCGCTGTACGAGAGCTGGCTCGGCAACGTCCGGACGATCTGAGGTGACCGACTTCCTCGACGGGCTCCGCGCAGCTGCGGGAGCCGCGCTGTTCCCGCTCTCCGGCGAGCTCCACATCGCCGGGCTCGATGCACCGGTCGAGGTCCTCCGCGATGGCTACGGCGTCGCCTACGTCTCGGCGGACTCGCTCGACGACCTGTGGTTCGCGCAGGGATTCGTCACCGCCGGCGAACGTCTCTTCCAGATGGATCTCGCTCTGAAACAGGCGAACGGACGCCTCTCCGAGCTCTTCGGCGAGCTCACGCTGGACGACGACCGCTTCACGCGCACGGTGGGCATCAACCGCGCGGGCGCGGCGATCGCCGCAGGCTGGGACGAGACCTCCCGGTCGATGATCGCCCGCTTCCGCCAGGGCGCGGAGTCATGGATCGAGTCGATGCCCGCGCCTCCGGTCGAGTACGTGCTCCTCGACGCGCAGCCCGATCTCCCCGCCGACGACGCCTCGTGGGCCGCCTGCTGGGCGATGTTCGCGTGGGCGCTCTCCGGGAACTGGGACATGGAGCTCCTGCGGATCCACCTCGCCGCCGAGCTCGGCGACGAGATGGCCGCCCGCCTCCTCCCTCCCCTCGTCGGCCATCCCACCGCGCCGGCTGCCGGCCATCTCGCCGGCGAGCTGCTCCACGAGCTCCCCCGCCCACCGCGCGGCCAGGGGTCCAACGAGTGGGCGATCGCCGGGTCGCGGACCGCGTCGGGCCTGCCGCTGCTCGCGAACGACCCTCACCTGCTCGTCCAGCAACCGGGCGCATGGATCGAGCTCCACCTCCGCGCGCCCGGGTACGAGGCACGCGGCGTCGCGGCGCCGTTCGCTCCCGGCATCGTCCTCGGCACGACCGCCCATCACGCTTGGGGCGCCACCAACGTCTGCGGGGACGTGCAGGACCTCTACCTCGAGCGTCTGAACGACGAGGGCACGGCGGCGCGCTACGAGGACGCCTGGGAGCCACTCACGATCCACCACGAGGAGATCCGCGTGCGCGGGAGCCACGAACCGATCGTCCACACGGTCCGCGCCACCCGGCACGGCCCGCTCCTCGACTCCTACCTCACGGGCCGGCTCCGCCCCACGCAGCATCCGATCGATGGATCGTTCGCGCTGCGATGGGTCGGCGCCGAGCACAGCATCCTCCCGTCCGCGCTGATCGACGTCGCGAACGTGACGACGTTCGCGGGCTTCCGCGACGCTGCGCGCGCCCTCGAGTGTCCCGGGCAGAACCTCGTCTACGCGGACGTCGAGGGGACCATCGGCTACCAGTGCACGGGCCTCCATCCGATCCGTCGGACCGGAGATGGCACGGTCCCGGTCCCCGGTTGGACCGCCGAGCACGAGTGGGAGGGATTCATCCCGTTCGAGGATCTCCCCACCGCGGTGAACCCGGAACGCGGGTACCTCGTGACGGCGAACGACCGGATCCACGACGAGCGCTACCCGCATCTGATCGGCCACGACTTCCACGCGTCCGATCGAGCAACCAGGATCACGGAGCTGCTGGAGGAGCGAAGCGACCACACGGTCGAGACGTCCCGCCTGATCCAGGCGGACACGGTGTCCCTCTCGGCGCGGTCCCTGCTGCCACGGATCGCGATCGGGCACGACCGAGCACGCGGGATCCTGGACGGTTGGGACCACGACCTCGCCGCGGGATCGGCCGCCGCGGCGCTCTGGGAGGTCTTCCTCGACGAGCTCGCTCGGCGCACGCTCGGCGGCCACGAAGCGCTCATCGAGGAGTACCTGACGGATCGGGAGCTGTTCCGGTGCCGCGCGCTGCCCGCGATGATCGACGCCGGCGACCTCACGGCGGACGACTGGGACGACGCGCTCGCCGCCGCGTGGGATCGGTGCATCACGGATCTGGGAACGGAGCCCGAGGGCTGGCGCTGGGGCGACCTCCATCGAGCGCGGTTGGCCCATCCGCTCGGCCGCATGCCGGGGCTCGAGCCGCTGTTCGTGGCGGCCGACCATGCGTTGGGTGGGAACGAGCAGACCGTGAACAACGCCGGATTCGAGGGCGAGGGACCGTTCCGCGTCTACGTCGTCCCGTCGTGGCGGGTCGTCTACGACCTCTCGGACCTCGACGCGAGCGCCGGGATCCTCCCCACCGGTCAGTCGGGCAACCCCGCCTCCCCCCACTGGAACGACCAGACCGATCTCTGGGCGGCCGGCACGCTGCGACCGCTCCCGTTCTCGCGCGAGGCCGTCGAGGTGGCGGCGACGGAGCGCCTCGACCTGGTCCCGGCCTGACCCGCACCCCCGGGTACCATCTGACGATGCCGGAGTCCCGTTCCCGCAAGAAGCGGCGCCCTCAGCGCTACCAGATGGAGCCGCAGCGCAAGAAGCGGACCACGCACAGTCCGCGCTGGTACGGGCCGCTCGTCCTCGGGCTGATCGGGTTGGGTGTCATGGTCGTGATCTGGAACTACCTCCGGGGCGACTTCGCGACCAACGGGGTGCTCTGGACCGGCCTCGGGATCATCGGGGTGGGGTTCATCGGCCTGACGTTCTGGAAGTAGGTCGCTCGACCGAATCACAGGCGTGTGATCTTCCACATCGCTTTCCACACCGTGGATAAGGGACGGTCGTGGCGGTGCGATCTTCACGCGTCCTTCACGCCGTTGTGGACAACTCCGTGGAAACGAGTGGGAAGTCCGGTGGGTACCGGTGGAAAACGTGCCTCACGCGCGTTCCGGACGGCGGATGACCTGCATCTTCTCGCCGCAGTGCCGTGGGATCTGGAGCTCCCCCAGTCTCGAGACCTTGAGCTCGGTCCCGCACTCCCCGCACACGAGGTACACGTCGAGATCGTCGACGTCCTCGGGCTCCGAGGGGGCGGGCTCGTCGGAGGCCGACGTCGGCGAGGACAGCGTGAGGGATCGCAGCATCGCGATGCCGACGCGCCAGATCACGTACGCGCCGAGCAGCGCCGTGAGCACGACGATCCACATGGGCACGAGCCCACGATAGCGACTCAGTCGGAAGGGACCGCCACGCCTGGCACGTGCTCGGCGAGGTAGCCGAGGATCGCCCGCTGCTGCCGGATCTCCTCCTCGATGTCGAAGGAACCATGCCCGGTGGCGAACAGATACACCTCGTGCGGATGCTCCCGCGCCCGCAGCCGGTCCACGTAGGCCATCGCCTGCCGGTAGGGACAGCGGGAATCGTGCTCGCCGATCAGGAACAGGACGGGGGCCTCCACGTCGTCCGCGGAGTGGATCGGGTTCCGGTCGGCCATCAGCTCCGGGACCTCGTCCGGCCTTCCGCCCAACAGCGCGCGATCGTACGCCTGGAGCAGCGGCGACATGTCCTCGTAGGAGAGCTCGTAGTCCCCGACGGGCACCCCGGCGATGCCGCACCGCCAGTCCCGTTCGGGATGCTTCCCGAGCATCATCAGCGTGAGGTAGCCGCCCCACGACCAGCCACCGACGGTGGCGCGCTCCGGATCCGCGATCCCCGCCGCGACCAGATGGTCGAGCGCGTCGTTGAGATCCTCGAGCTCGGGTCCACCGACGTCGCCCACGAGGGTGTCGCGCCACTCGGCGCCCCGACCGGTCGAGCCTCGGTAGTTGACGAGCACGACGGCGAGACCGGCGTCGACGTAGGACTGGACCTCGGGATGCCATTTGTCCTCGTCGAGCCACGTCGGCCCCCCGTGCGGGCGGATCAGGATCGGCCACGGTCCGCTCCCCGCCGGAGTCACGAGGAACCCCTGCACGGACTGACCGTGCCGGTTGTCGAACCGCAGCAGCTCGAACGGCCTGCCGGCCGGCGCCGGCTCGCCCTCGAGCGGGAGCACCTCGCCGCCGGCCTCGTCCAGGATCCGAGGGGCGGAGGCGCCGCTCGAGTGGCGATACCAAACCGCGCCGTCCGGCCGGACCTGCGCCCACTCGACCTGTCCCTCGGGATGTTCGATCCCCGTCCGCGTGCCGGTGGCCAGCTCGAACCGATGGAGCCGATGCCTGCCGTCGATGAGCTGCGAGAGCAGGAGCGCGCTCGCGTCCGGCCACCAGTCCGCGACTGAGACCTCTCCTTCGAGCTCGGTCGCGATCTCCGTCCACTCCCCGGTCACGGGGTCCCACAGCGCGGGCTGCGGGATCCCGAGCCGCTCGTGGACGACGGCGAGGCGACGGTCGCCGACGACGGGCGACCACGCGGAGGACAGCAGCTGCTTGCCGTCGTCGACCAGGTCGGCGACCGTCGCTCCCGTCCGTGGGTCGATCACCCGGAGCGCCTCGTGCATCTCGTCGCCGTGCTCCGCGTGCTGCAAGCAGAGCAGGGTCCCGTCGGCCGAGAGCCCGCCCCGGTTGTAGCCGCCGTGCGGCCCGGCGACCCGCGTGTGTTCGGTGCTGCGCGCGACCTCCTTGACCATGGCACCACCGTCCTCGCTGACGTACACGGCGAAGCCGTCGTGACCGCTGATCGAGGCGGCGAGGATCCCCGGGACCCACGCGAAGCCCTCGTTCCAGCCGGGGTCGAGCTCCGGGAGCAGGAGCCGGGGATCGCCCCCTCCGAACGGTTGGGTGTACCAGCGTCCGGACTCGTCGCCCGTCTCGTCCTGCCACCAGCAGATGTCGGCTCCGTCCGGCGACCAGGCACCGGCGATCACCCCCACCGGGTGATCGGTGACCCGCCGGCGGACGCCCGCGTCGAGATCGGCCACGTGCAGTTGCCAGACCCCGCTCTCCGTGGACTCGTACGCCAGCCGGGACGGAGCGGCGGGGCACCAGTCGGGGTACGTGATCACGGGCGCGCGGAAGCGTCGTTCCCAGCGTGGCGTCATCGGAGCAACGGTAGCAGCGGTCGGATCAGTCGAGGACGGCGATCGACTGGCCGAAGAGGGCGGTCCCCCCGGCCATCGCACCGACGAGCCCCGCCCGCGCCACGAGGAGCGCCCCCCATCGCTCCGGGTGGATCCGGAGGGTCGAGGCCGTGCAGATCGCGGCCGCCGTCGCCAGGACGACCCCCCACCCGATCCCCGTCCACACCTGGACCGGATCGAGGACCTCGAACGTCTTGAGCAGCACCGGGTTCAGCATCATCACGTCCAGACCCGCGATCACCAGCGCGATGAATCCCATGGCCGGCTCCCCACCGCTCGACAGTCGTCGTCCGCGGACGGCGCCGACGCCGAGCCAGATCGCTGCGGGGACGGTGATGCCGAAGGACGGCACGCCGACCACCGCGAGGATGAACGCGAGCCGAGCCCGCCGATCGCTCATCGGCATGACCGTCGCCACCCGCTGACGATATCCGCACGGTGGATCGGTTTGCCAGGCAACTCCCCCTCGGGACTAGCTGGTTCTTGCTCCTGAGGTGACGAGTCCCGGGCTCTGGAGCCCCAGGATCAGGAGGTCGGCAGGCTCGCGGCGTCCGCTCGCCCGCGGAGCGCACGCCACACGCGCTCCGGGGTGACCGGGAGATCGATGTGCCGCACGCCGAGGTGTGAGAGCGCATCCACCACGGCGTTCTGGACCGCCGGGGTCGAGCCGATCGTCGCCGACTCGCCGATCCCCTTCGCGCCGAGCGGGTTCAGGTCCGTCGGCGTCTCGGTGTTCGACGTCTCGAGCCCGGGGAGGTCGGCGGCGCTCGGCATCTGATACGTGGCGAGCGTCGAGGTCACGGGATTCCCGCTCTCGTCGTACCGCACCTCCTCGAACAGCGCCTGCGCGATCCCCTGGCCGAGCCCACCGTGTTGCTGCCCGCGGACCAGCGCCGGGTTGAGGATCCTTCCGCAATCGTCGACGGCGACGTGGCGGAGCAGCCGCACCCCCCCGGTCCCCGTGTCCACCTCCACGACCGCGACGTGCGCACCGAAAGGGAACGTCGATCCGCGCTGCCGGAAGCGCCCCTCGGCGCGGATCGCTCCGTCACCGCTCGCGGCGACGACCTCACTCCAGGTGACGCTCCGATCGGGGGCTCCCACGACGGCGAACCCGCCCTCGACCCGTTCGACATCCTCCTCGTCCACCTCGAGCAGCGCGGCTGCTGTCCGCCGACCCGTCTCCACGACGGATTCGGCCTGCTCGTAGACCGACGAGCCACCGACCTGCAGAGAGCGCGACCCCCAGGTCCCTTCCCCGCGCGCGACGAGTCCCGTGTCGGAGTGGACGACCGTGACGTCCTCGAACGGCACCCCGAGCGTCGCGGAGGCGAGCTGTGCGAACGCGGTCTCGTGCCCGTGACCCGCCGGCGTCGTGCCGACGGCGACCGTGACGCGCGCCTCGGGATCGACCTCCACGGCCGCGAACTCCCGGCCACTGAACGCGGTGATCTCCACGTACATCGCCACCCCGACGCCGAGACAGACCTCCTCGCCGCGCGCGCGCCGCGCGGCTTGCTCCGCACGCAGGTCGTCGTACGCGACGAGTCGGAGCGCCTCGTCGAGCGACTTCTCGTAGTCACCGGTGTCGTAGGTCACGCCGGTGACCGTCGTGAACGGGAACTCGTCGGGCCGGATCAGGTTCTTCCGACGCAGCTCGACCGGATCCATGCCGAGCTCGTGGGCGAGCATGTCCATCGCGCGCTCGACGAGCGCCGTCGCCTCGGGCCGGCCGGCACCTCGGTACGGCGCGACCGGCGTGGTGTTCGTCACGACGCTCCGTCCGCTGCTCACGATGGCGGGGATCCGGTACACGCCGCTCAGCATCTCCTGGGTGGTGCCGGGCATGAACGCGCCGATCGGGTAGGCGCCCATGTCGGCGAGGATCTCCGCGTGGAGCCCGACGAGCGTCCCGTCTCGTTTCGCGCCCAGCTCCACGGTCTGGATCTGGGCGCGGCCGTGCGTGAGCGAGACCATCGACTCCGAACGCGTCTCCTGCCACCGAACGGGCCGGCCCAGCCGTGCGGCGATCGCCGCCACGGCGTGGTACTCCGCGTACACCTGCATCTTGGCGCCGAACGCGCCACCCACATCGGGCGCGATCGCCCGTACGCGATCGCGCCCGACCCCGAGCGTCTCGGCGAGATCGTCGCGGACGTCGAAGGGGATCTGCGTCGACACCCACACCGTGAACGAGCCGTCCTCCTCGGGCACCACGGCGATCCCGTTCGTCTCCATCGGAGCCGGCGCCACCCGCTGGTTGACGAACCGTCCGCGGACGATCACCTCGGCCCCCACGAGCGGATCGTCGCGACCGGTGGATCCGAACGCGTGCGCGACGTTCGTCCCGAACTCGGGCCAGAGCAGCGGGGCTCCTTGGGCGATCGCCGCCTGTGCGTCCGTGACCACGGGGAGGGGCTCGTACTCCACCGCGACAGATTCCGCGGCGTCCATCGCTTCCCCCACGGTCTCGGCGACCACGACCGCCAGGATCTCTCCCACGAACCGCACCACCGTCCGCGCGAGCGGCTCACGACTGAAGAGCCCCTCGAGCTCTCCGTCGACACCGCCTTCCACGGTGCCGGTTGGCGGCAGGGGCGACAGATCGAGATCGGCTGCGACGTAGGCACCCGCGACACCGGGCGCGTCGAGCGCGCCCGAGACGTCGACGTCATCGATCCGTGCGTGCGCCATGATGGACCGGACGAAGACGGCGTGCAGGGCGCCGGGGATCTCGACGTTGTCGAGGTATCGGCCGTCGCCTCGGAGGAACCGAGGATCCTCCGAGCGGAGAGCCGGCACGCCGAACGTGGAGGGAAGCGCCGTCGCCACGGCGCCGATACTGGCATCGGAAGGAGCGCTCGACATGCGGAAGATGGGGATCCTGGTCGCGACGGTGGCGCTGTCGCTCGCCATCGCGATCGTCGGCCTCAGGGGTCACGGGACCGGGCCCGCCCTCGCGGCCGGCTTCAAGGCGGTCCGGGTCGCATCCGGGCTGGCGAGCCCCGTCGGCTTCACGTTCACGCCCGGAGGCCGCCTCGTCTACCTCGAGCGGAACACCGGCTGGCTCCGCTTCCGCAACCTCCGGACGGACGCGGACGTGCGCGTGCATCGGATCCGGAACGTCAACGCGGACGGCGAGCGGGGCGCGCTCGGCGTCGCTGTCCATCCAGCGTGGCCGGTGAAGCCGTTCGTGTACGTCTTCGCGACCCGGAACACGGCCGACGGCCTCCGGAACCAGGTCCTGCGGATCAAGGTCGAGAACAACGAAGGGGTCGGAGTGCGGAAGATCCTGTCCGTGGCCGCGGGCCCGGCGAGCAACCACAACGGCGGGCGGATCGCGTTCGGGCCCGACGGCATGCTGTACGCGATCGTCGGCGACGCGCACGATTCGGGCAACGCGCAGGACACCGGGAACGAGGACCGTGGGAAGATCATCCGCATCGAGCCCGACGGCGACGTCCCCCCCAACAACCCGTTCGACGACCGCGTGTGGGTGTTCGGGATCCGGAACTCGTTCGGCTTCGCCTTCGACCCGCAGACCGACGATCTGTGGGAGACGGAGAACGGCCCGTCTTGCAACGACGAGATCAACCTGATCGAGCGGGGCGAGAACTACGGCTGGGGACCGAACGAGACCTGCGACGGCTCCTCCCCCGGCAACACGAACCAGGACGGTCCGAGCCCCGTCCTGCCCGAGCTCTTCTACGAGAACGTGATCGGGATCACCGGCATCGCTTTCTGCGAAGGATGCCACCTCGGGCAGCCGAGCGACGGTGCGGCGTTCGTCGGCGCCGTGAACAACGGTGAGGTCACCCGCATCGTGTTCGACGACCAGCGTGTCGGGATCGCGGGCCACTCGGTCGTGTACGACCACGGAGGGAGCACGCTGTCGTACGAGATCGGACCCGGGGGGCGGATCTTCTTCAGCGACTTCAACGGGATCAACAAGCTCGTCCGCGTCTGAGGTTTCGGGAGGCGCTGGCCAGACGTCGGACCGCGGGAGTACGCTCGGACCGGGTTTCGGTTCGAGGAGCGCACACCGAGGAGCGCACCCATGGACATCGGTCGACCGCAGCGGATCATCGAGGTCGAGCCCGTCTCGCTCCCGCTGCCCGAAGAGCTTCCCGATCTCGAACCGGCGCCCGCCGAGCCCGCTCGTTCCGAACCCGATCCGGCACGATAGCCGATGGCATCCGTCCGGCTCGAGACCCCGGTGGCGCGACTGATCGAACCGATCCAGGCCTGGCGAACGTGGACCCTGGTGGGCTCTCGGGACGGATCGGAGGTTCGGCTCGCTCCGATCGCCGGCGACGGCAAGCCCTGGCCGCCCAGAAGGCCCGCAGCCGCCTCCTGCACCCGCCACCGATCGCACGTCGGACCCGAGCTCCATTGCACGTGCGGC
>JBOGVC010000028.1:0-3675 GCA_050695275.1 Actinomycetota bacterium
GGCATGCCCAACGTCACCGTGGTCTCGTTCCGGGGCCTCCTCGTGGATCTCGCGCGTTCCCAGGAGGGCGATGCGGCGATCGTCAAAGGACTCCGCGCCGTCTCCGACTACGAGTACGAGATCCAGATGGCCCAGATGAACCATCGGCTCGCCGGCGTGGAGACCCTGTTCATGTCGACGAGCCCGAAGTGGTCCTTCCTCTCGTCGTCGCTCGTGAAGGAGGTCGCCCAGCTCGGGGGGGACGTCTCCGGACTCGTCCCGGACCACGTGCGGACGGCCCTCGACGACCGGCTGGAGGAACGCTGATGGACCTCGCGGCTCGACTCGAGCAGCTCGACGAGCTGGTGCGAGAGGCGAAGTCGATGCCGTTGTCCTCGTCCGTGCTGGTCAACCGCGATGAGATCCTCGAGCTGATCGCCGAGATGAAGGAAGGGCTGCCGGAGGAGATCAAGCGCGCCCGGTGGATCGTGCGGGACAGGGAGGAGCTGCTCACGAAGGCGCGCCAGGACGGCGAGCAGATCGTCGAGCAGGCGCACGAGGAGCAGCTCCGGATGGCTCGTAAGGAGGAGATCGTCGCCCGGGCGACGACGGAGGCCGATCGGGTGGTCGCCGAGGCCGAGGAACGTGCCCGCATGATGCGCTCGGAGGCCGAGGACTACGTCGACGCCAAGCTCGCGCAGTTCGAGAACTCGATCCGGAAGATCCTCGAGGCCTCACAGGTATCGACGAAGTCGCTGAACCGGACGCTCGACCAGGTCGAGGTCGGCCGCGAACGGCTCCGAGGGCCGGCGACCGTCGCGGAGGCGGAGTTCCGGCCGGAGAACGACCTCTTCGACGAGGAGGGGGACCGGTGATCGGCGAGATCGATGTGCGCGATCTCGTGGGGCGGCCCGGCGTGTGGAGGTCCGAGCAGATCTCCGGCACGATCGACGATCTCGAAACGGAGCTCGCGGGTCTGCCCGCGGATACTCCCGTGACGGCCGACCTCATCCTCGAATCCCTCGCGGAAGGCATCCTCGCGAGCGGTCGGCTCCGGGGCGTGCTGTCCTTGCGGTGCGCCCGGTGCCTGAAAGCGTTCGAAGAAGAGCTCACCGTCGAGGTCCGCGAGCTGTTCGCGCCGTTCCCCCACGAGGACTCCGACGAGTACCCGCTGGAACCGGAGGGCTTCCTCGACCCCGACCAGATGATCCGCGACCTGGTCGGCGTGGAGCTTCCCTTCGCCCCGGTGTGCCGTCCCGACTGCCAGGGTCTGTGCGGCCGTTGCGGCGGCGACCTGAACCTCGGCGAGTGCACGTGCACCGAGCCCGACATCGACCCTCGCTGGGCGGGTCTCGGCGAGCTGTTCGAGACCCTGCACCGCTCGGAGTCCGGCTCCGGTCAGGTCCTCGACCAGAGCGCGGAGCGGACCCCGGAGCAGTGATCGTCACGAGCCAGAACGGACGCCAGCACACGTCGGAACATGCGCCAGCACGTATGTCAGAGCATATGTATGAAGGGCTAGAGCATATGAAGGGATGGAGAGATGGCAGTTCCCAAGAAGAAGCAGAGCAAGACGCGGGGTGACAAGCGCGCCGCGAACTGGAAGGCGAAGCCGCCGGCGTACTCGGAATGCCCACAATGCCACCAGCCGAAGCTTCCGCACCGCGTGTGTGGGAATTGCGGGTACTACGCGGGCCGACAGGCGATCGAGGTGGAGTGACGGCGTGACCCAGACGGAGACCTCATCGCTGCCCGGGCCGGAGGCCCTCGACACGGCTCTGGGCATCCGATTCGTCGATGAGGAGCTCCGTGAGACCGCGCTCACGCATCGCTCGTACGCGTTCGAACACGGTCTCGACGCCACGAACGAACGGCTCGAGTTCCTCGGTGACTCAGTCCTCGGCCTCGTCGTCACCGATATGGCCTTCGCCTCGTTCCCAGAGTTGCCCGAGGGGGAGCTCGCCAAGCTGCGCGCCGCGATCGTGAACGCGCAGGCGCTCGCCGACGTGGCGCGCTCGCTCGGGCTCGGCTCGTTGGTCCGGCTCGGCAGGGGCGAGGAGCTGAGCGGCGGACGGGACAAGGCGAGCATCCTGGCCGATGCGCTCGAGGCCGTCTTCGGGGCCGTCTACCTGGACCTCGGGCTCGACGAGACACGTCGGTTGCTCGAGCGGCTGTTCCGGCCGCTGATGGAGGCCTACGCGCGGGGCGAGGGCGACCGCGACTACAAGACGATCCTGCAGGAGCTCGCCTCCCGCGAGCTTCACACGATGCCGGAGTACCACCTCGAGGAGCGAGGACCCGACCACGAGAAGGAGTTCACCGCGACGGTCTTCCTCGGCGGCGAATCGTTGGGCGTGGGGATCGGCCGGTCGAAGAAGGAAGCCGAGCAGCGGGCGGCGCGCGAGGCGTTCGACCACATCACGGACCGCGTCGAGGCATAGGGGGCAGGGTGGAGCTGCCAGAGGTCGAGGTCATGCGCCGGGATCTGGAGAAGGACGTGGTCGGCCGGCGCGTGAAGACGGCCGAGGTGAAGACGTCCCGCAACGCGATGCGCGTGATCCGGCGGCACGGGAAGCGCAAGGAGTTCACCTCGCGGCTCGAGGGGCGGAAGCTCACCAAGGTGGAGCGTCGAGGGAAGTATCTGCTCGTCCACCTCGACTCCGGGGATGTCGTGGTCACGCACTTCGGGATGAGCGGGCAGTTCCAACGCGGGAACGGCCGTGTCGCGATCGAGCCGCACACGCATGTGATCCTGACGTTCCAGCAGGGAGGGGACCTCCGATTCATCGACCCCCGCACCTTCGGAGAGATGTTCGTGACCACCGCGGACGAGATCGGCAAGGTCAAGGAGCTCCAGCACATCGCGATCGATCCGCTCGACCAGGTCTTCACCTGGCCGACGTTCCAATACCTCCTCGCGGAACGCGGCGCGAAGATGAAGCAGCTCCTGATGGACCAGAAGTTCATCAGCGGTCTGGGCAACATCTACTCGGACGAGGTGCTCTTCGCGGCGGGGCTCCGCTACGACCGGGTGTCCGACACGCTCTCTTCGCAGGAGGTCCGCCGCCTCTATCGGGCGATCCAGGAGACGATCCAGGAAGCGATCAAGCTCCGAGGGACGACGCTGGACGATGAGGCGTACGTGGATCTCTTCGGTAAGCCCGGTGAGTATCAGGCGGAGCTCAAGGTCTACGGGCGCGAGGGAGAGCCGTGCCGGCGCTGTCGGAGCCCGATCCAGACGGTGAAGGTCTCGCAGCGAACGTCGTACTTCTGCCCGCAGTGTCAGAGCTAGGTCTCAGGTGACGTCGGCGCCTGCTTGGCGCATCCGCTGGATCGCCCGCTCGCCCGCGCCCGTCTTGCGGTCGACCGCGCGGATGCCGTCTCGCACGACCACGACGTCGTAGCCGAGGTCGCGGGCATCCGTCACCGTTTCGACGACGCAGAAGTCCGTCGCCAATCCGCAGACGACGAGTCGTTCGACGTCGTGTTCCTGGAGCAGGCGCTGGAGGATCGTCGGCGCCGTCTCGCCGCTGAGCGGGTCGCGTTCGCTGAACGCGCTGTACCCGTCCGCCCCCTGGTCGCCCTTGTGCACCACGTCGCCCACCACCTGCAGGTCGGGGTGGAACGTCGCACCCCACGACCCCTGCACGCAGTGGACGGGCCACAGCCCGCCGTCCTTCTCGAAGTGCGGTGTGG
>JBOGVC010000029.1:0-7286 GCA_050695275.1 Actinomycetota bacterium
CGTGTGGACGCGGCTCCAGCCCTGGGCGGTCGTCGCGCATGTGGCGCTATCCGTCCTGATCTGGGCCACCGTCGTCGCGCTCGCCACCACGTCGAGGCTGGGAAACGCCTCCACCGAGCCAGAACCCGGTCCCGAGGAGCGCGCGACCGGCGACCGTCTCTCGCTCCGCGACACCGTGACCGCCTACTACCGGCTCACGAAGCCTCGCATCGTCCTGCTGCTGCTGATCACGACGGTCCCGGCGATGCTGCTCGCCGCCGAAGGACTCCCCTCTCCGTGGCTGATCCTGGCCACGCTGGCGGGCGGGGCCCTCGCGGCCGGCTCCGCGAACGCGATCAACATGTACCTCGACCGGGACATCGACGCGATCATGCGACGGACCCGGCAGCGGCCGCTCCCCGCCCACGCGATCGCGCCCGAGCACGCTCTGCGGTTCGGCTTCGTCCTGGGCGCGATCGCCTTCTACTTCCTCGCGGTCGCGGTCAACGTGCTGGCCGCGGTGCTCGCGCTGTCGGCGATCGCCTTCTACGTTTTCGTGTACACGATGTGGCTGAAGCGCACGACGGCGCAGAACATCGTGATCGGCGGTGCGGCCGGCGCCGTGCCGGCGCTCGTCGGGTGGGCGGCCGTCACCGGGGGTCTCGCGTGGCCGGCGATCGTCCTGTTCTCGATCGTCTTCGTCTGGACGCCGCCGCACTTCTGGGCGCTCGCGATGCGGTTCTCGGGCGACTACGCCGCGGCGGGCGTCCCGATGCTGCCGGTCGTCCGCGGCGAGGACGAGACACGGCGGCAGATCCTCCTCTATTCACTCCTCTTGTTCGCGACGACGTTGGTGCTGGTGCCGGTCGGAGACATGGGCCCCGTCTACACCGGCGCCGCGGTCCTGCTCGGTGGATCCTTCGTGTACCGCGCGCTGTTGGTCTGGCGCAGCGCCGACGACGCACGGACGCGTCGGTTGTTCTCGTTCTCGATCCTGTACCTCGCCGGCCTGTTCGGCGCGGTCGGCGCGGACGCGCTCCTCCACGCCTGAGGCGTCAGCCCAGCACGTCGTCGATCAGGCCGGCCAGCTCGCGCTCATCCGTCTCGCCGAAGACCACCCACCGGATCGTCCCGTCCCCGTCCACGACGTAGGTGTCCGGCAGGGCCGGGAACCCGAGGTCGGCGGCGGACCGGCCGGACGGATCGAACAGGCTCGGATACGGCACCCCGAACTCCTCGATCCATGCCGTGGCCGCGTCGCGATCGTCCTGATAGTTGATCCCGAGGAACCGCACGCCCTCGTCCTCGTACCGATCCGCCAGTCGTACGAGCTGCGGTTGCTCCCGCCTGCACGGATCGCACCAATCGGCCCACACGTTGATCACGAGGATGCTCCCGTCCGCGTAGGAGCGCGCATCCAGGGTGTCGCCGTCGACGGTCTCGCCGGCCAGTCGCGGCAGGGGGTCATCCTGCTCGGCCACGCCGAACACCGAGTCGTCCGCCGTGCAGGGTCCGAGGAGCGCGAGGAGAGCGAGGAGCGCCAGGCTCAGGATGGGAACGATCGGACGTGGCACGGCGGCCACGCTACCAGTGGGTCTCAGCCGCCCTCGTCGCCGCCGTCGCCGGGTCCGCTCCCCGGACCACCCTCACCCGGCGGCGACGGCGCGACGATCACCGTCCCCTCCATCGTCGGGTGCACGTCGCATCGGAAGTAGTACTCGCCTTCGGGGATCGCCGGCACGTCGAAGGGCTCCGTCCGCGGTCCCGCGAACGGCTCGAACGTGAAGAGCGGCTCGCCGGAGGCTTGGTCGTTCTCGTAGATGGACACGTTGTGCGGAGCGGGATCGCGGTTGTCGAACGTCAACGTGGTCGGTGTGTCCGCCGGCAGCTGCAGCTCGTCGGTGTCGAACGCCGTGTTCTCCGCGACCACCTCGACCCCGCCGCCCGCCTCGGACACGGTCACCGTGCCCTCCATCGCGGTGCCGGGATGCAGCTCGCAGAAGAAGAAGTACTCGCCGAGCTCGAGCGGGGGGATCTCGTACACGGCCTCGCCGGAGCCCGGCACGTCGTCGCCCTGGAACAGGGGTGGGGCGGTATCGTCCGGTCCGTCGAGGATCCAGACGTTGTGCCCGGTCGTGTCCTCGTTCGTGAACGCGAGCTCGATGGGTGTGTCCGGCGGGAACGCCAGCGCCCCCGTCGAGAACCCCTCCTGGATCGCGTTCTCGGGTGCGGCGAGCTCGGCGTGGGTCGCCTTGACCTCCTCCTCCGGCGGCCCGATCACCGCGATCGCGACCCCACCGGCGAGCATCGCGATACCGGCGGAAGCGCCCACGAACGCGCCGAGGGCCGCACCGGTGACGCTCCTGCGCGACGCGACGAACGCCGCAACGGCCATGATCCCGGCGGCCGCGGCCAGCGCGGTGGCCGTCGCGGCGTTCGGCTTGAGCGACAGCAGCACACGGGAGAACGTGAACAGGACGAGGACGATCGCCGCGAGCGCTCCGATGGGGATCAGGATCGGGAGGAGGAGGCTCTGCCGCTCGCCGCGGTCGCTCATCGGCCCATCCCCGCGCGGATCTCCCGTTCGACGTTGCGGAACTTCAGAGCGTCCCAGCCCTCGGTCGTCTCCTCGTGTCCCCATCGGAAGAAGACCGCGGCGATCACGACCCAGAGGATCGCTCCACCGATGAGCTTCATCACGAGGCCGGCGACGAGCTGATCGGTGAGCGCGTCCATGCCCCAGATCCGGGGGAACGAGGCGTAGATCGGGTAGAGCGGCTCCGTGCCGAACGTCAGGAACGAGGCCGGGATGGTCGGCGCGAGGGACTGGAAGAACAGGTAGAGGAGCTGCCCCGGTCGCGACAGCGGGGGGAGCTCGGGCAGCGGCGACACAACGGGCCACCACATCACGATCGCGGAGCCCAGGAGCAGCGTGTGCAGCGAGAAGTGCGCGAGCTCGGAACGGACGGACAGGGAGACGACCTCCGGCCAGTGCAGGAAGAGGAGCACGCCGTTGGCCACGATCAGGGCCACGAGCGGACGGGTGAGCAGCGTCCACGCGGCACGCAACGGACCGGGTGGGAAGATCGCGCGCCACATCCAGGCCGGCGTCCCCGTGAGCAGCAGCGGCGCCGCCACGAACGTGAACAGCATGTGCTGCACCATGTGCATGCTGTAGAGGTAGCTCTCGGCGAGATCGTGGATCGGCCAGGTGGCACCTATCAGCAAGACGGCGACGCCTCCCAGGAAGCGACGCCGGCGTCCGGGCTCCAGGCGCTCGCCCGTCGCGTGCTCGTGACGACCCGCGGCCAGCAGGTACACGGCGGCCAGCCCACCGAGCGTCGCGAGCACGTCGAGGTGCACATGGAACGGCGGCAAGGCCATCAGGCGAAGACCCGGAGCGAGATCAGCACGATGAGGTAGAGCACCGACGCGCCGGCCAGACCCATCACGAAGAAGCGTGCGTAGCGGCGGTCGTCGAACCGCAGGTGCATGAACCACATCACGACGAGCGCGAACTTCACGACCGCGAGGATGAACAACGTGGGGATCAGGATGCCCGTGCTCACCCCCGCGTAGGACGCGCCGATCTCGAGAGCGGTGAGGACGCCGAGGATCACGCCGATCCGGACGTACTCCTTCGGGCTCGGATGGCCGCCGTGCGTCCCCGCATGCTCCGCCGGCGCCTCGACCTCTCGTTGCTCAAGTGCCACCGGGACCTCCCGGACTCGGCGTCGGGATCAGGTACACCACGGTGAAGATCACGATCCACACGATGTCGACGAAGTGCCAGTACAGCCCGACCATCTCGATCGGGAACGAGGGATCCTCCGGCAGACGCCGGGCCGACGACAGCCCGACGAGCGAGAGCAGCATCAGGACGCCGACGGTGACGTGGACCCCGTGGAAGCCGGTCAAGACGTAGAAGGTCGAAGAGAAGAGATTGGTCGAGAGCCCGAGGCCCTCGTTGAAGAAGGCCGTGAACTCGTAGACCTGACCCCCGACGAACGTCATGCCGAGCAGCGCGGTCGTGAGGAGCCAGAGGCGCATCCGGCCCGTATCGCGTTCCTGGGCCGCCGACAGTGCCAACACCATCGTGAGCGAGCTGGCCAGCAGCACGAAGGACGACACCGACGTGTACGGGATGTCGAAGATCTCGGCCGGGAACGGCCCCACCTGACTCCGCCCCCGATACAGCACGTACGTCGTGATCAGGGCGCCGAAGAGCATGCACTCGGAGGCGAGGAAGATCCACATCGCCAGCTTCGTGTGCGGCAGCCCGGTGGTGGTCTCCGGGTGGTCGGCGCCGTGGGCGCCGCCGTGCGCGATCGCGACGTCGGCCATCCCTACGCGTCCTCCGGCGACACGGACGGCTCCATCGCCCACCCGTAGAACCCGATCAGTGCGACCACGAACCCGATCCCCACGAGCCACCAGGAATAGAGCACCCCGTAGGCGATCATGGGCATCCCCAGCGCCGAGACGAGCGGCCAGTACGACGGGCTCGGGAGGTGGATGCTCTGCGCGGCGCCGTGACCATCCGCATCGTGCCCGGCGGCGTGTCCGTTGGCCGCCCCCGCCTGGGCGGGCACGAGCCGGCCCGTCCGCTCGTCCTCGACGTACTTGCGGTGCCAGAACTCGTCCAGAGCGTGCACCGTGGGGATCTCATCGAAGTTGTGGACGGGCGGCGGCGAGGTGGTCATCCACTCGAGGGTCCGGCCGTCCCACGGGTCGTCGACGTTCCCCGGGCGCGACTTCAGGTGCGTGCGGACGACGTTCACGAGGAAGACGAGGATCGACAACGCGATCAGGAACGAGCCGACCGTGGCCACCTCGTTCCAGAACGTGAGCCCGAGCGACTCGGGGTACGTGTAGGTACGCCGGATCATGCCCTGGAGGCCGAGGATGTGCATCGGGCCGAACGTGAGGTTGAACCCGACCAGCATCAGCCAGAAGTGGATCTTCCCGAGTCCCTCGCTCAACAGCCGTCCGAACACCTTCGGCCACCAGTAGTACGCGCCGCCGAACAGACCGAAGACGGCGCCGCCGAAGATCACGTAATGGAAGTGCGCCACGATGTAGTACGTGTCGGTCTGCTGGTAGTCCGACGGCACGATCGAGTGCGTGACGCCGGAGAGGCCCCCGATCACGAACATCGTCACCGTTCCGATCGCGAACAGCATCGCCGACGTGAACCGCAGGTCGCCGCGGAACATCGTGGCCATCCAGTTGAAGATCTTCACGCCCGTGGGGATCGCGATGATCGCGGTGGAGACGCCGAACGCGGTGTTCGCCACCGGCCCCAGACCCGCCGCGAACATGTGGTGCGCCCACACGCCGAACCCGATGAAGCCGATCGCGATCCCGGAGAACACAACGAACTGGTATCCGAACAGCGGCTTCCTCGAGAAGACCGGCAGGACCTCCGAGAAGATGCCGAAGGCGGGGAGGATCAACACGTACACCTCGGGATGTCCGAAGAGCCAGAAGAGGTGCTGCCACAGGATCGGATCCCCGTTCTTCGTCGGATCGAAGAAGTGCGTCCCCAGCTCACGGTCGAACAACAGCTGGAACAGCGCCACCGTGATGATCGGCAGGGAGAAGGCGAGCAGCAGCTGCACCACGAGGCCCATCCAGACGAACACGGGGACGCGGAACAGGGACATCCCCGGCGCCCGCAGGTTGATCACGGTGACGGCCAGGTTCACGGCCCCGGCCGTCGAGGCGATCCCGGTGATGATCAGCCCAACGGCGTAGAAGCTCATCCCGATCGACGGATCCGTCGTCGAGTTCGGCGCGTACCCGAACCACCCACCGTTCGGCGCCCCTCCCAGCAGGAAGCTCGAGTACAGGAAGAGCCCGCCGAGCAGGAACACCCAGTAGCTGTAGGCGTTCAACCGTGGGAACGCGACGTCCCGCGCGCCGATCATCAGCGGGATGAAGTAGTTGAAGAGCGCGGCCGCCATCGGCATCACGAACAGGAAGATCATCGTGATCCCGTGCATCGTGAAGACCTGGTTGTACTGGTCAGCGTTCAGCAGGGTGCCATCGGGCTGCGCGAGCTGGGCGCGGATCAGCAGCGCCTCGACACCTCCGACGACGAAGAAGAAGAAGGCGGTCACCCCGTACAGGATCCCGATCTTCTTGTGGTCGATGGTCGTGAACCAGCTCGAGAACCCGGTCATCGCCGTCGGGCGCCGGAGGATGCCTTCGCGCCTCGGGCTCATCGTCACGCTCGCCATCGGTCATCCGCTCCGTCGTCGCACGCCGTTCTCACTTCAGGCTGTAGAGGTACGCCATGAGGGCATCGATCTCCTGCTCGGTCAAGTCATAGTCCGGCATCTTCGAGCCCAGCTTCACATCGTTCGGATCGCGGAGCCAAGCGGCCAGCGCCTCGCGGTCCGTCACCTCCCAGTTGCACCCCGCGAAGCACTCGTGGGTCGGGTCGGCGAAGTGGGTTAGCTCGGGCCCCGCTTGGCTCACGGCATCCGTTCCGGCCACGGCGTGGCAGTTGATGCAGGACCCACGACCACCCGAGAGCGGCTCGAGGAACAGATCCATCCCTTGCCGGGCGAGCGGATCGCTGGGCGTGACCGCGGTGCGCTTCTGGTTCTCGACCCATGCGTCCCAGTCCTCGGCCGAGAGTGCCACCACCCGCACGAGCATCCGTCCGTGCTGGAGACCGCAGAACTCGGCGCACTGGCCCGTGTACACGCCGGGGTCGTCCGCTTGCATCAGGATGTGGTTCGTCCTGCCGGGTACCACGTCCTGCTTCCCCGCCAGCTCCGGGATCCAGAAGGAGTGGATGACGACGAAGTCCGAGGCGGCGGGATCGTTCCCCTGGATCTCTCCGCCGGCGGCTTCGAGCGAGAGGTAGACGACACGGTCCTCGGGGATCACCAGCACGTCGGCCGTCCGGATCGGAAGGTTGTCCCCGGAGTTCGTCTGCATGTCGTCGTCCGTGTACTTGAAGCCCCACCACCACTGGAAGCCCTCCACGGTGACGTTGAGCGCGTCGTCCGGCGGCTTCTGGGCGAGGTCCCAGATCGTCGCGACGGTGGGCACCATCACGCCGGCGAGGATCAGCGCCGGGGCGATCGTCCAGCCGATCTCGAGGCGGGTGTTGCCGTGGATCTGCGCCGGCATGCGCTCGCGGCCCTTGCGGTGCCGGTACCTGATCGCGATCCACACGATCCCGCCCTCGACGACGATGAAGACGAAGACCGCGACCCAGAACACGGGGATGAAGAGGTCCTTCAGCTTCTGGGCGTACGGCCCCTGCGGCTGAAGGGTGTCCTGGGTAGCGT
>JBOGVC010000030.1:0-6948 GCA_050695275.1 Actinomycetota bacterium
GTGTACCGGCGCCCGGGGTCGCCGTTCGTCGCAGGGTTCATCGGTCGCACCAACCTGCTCGTGGGCGAGGCGTCCGGAGACGGCTCGATCGCCGTCGCCGGCCGTCCCTTCGACGTGGCGGGCGGAGCGGACGCCACCGGCGAGGTGTCGATCTCGGTCCGACCAGAAGCCGCGCAGCTCGTCGCGGACGGCATGCCGGAACGCAACGCCTTGCCCGGTTCGGTCGTGTTCGTCCGCGACCTGGGCGAGCTCTTCGAGTGCTTCGTGGACTGCGGTCTCGGCGAGCACGTGATCGTGGCGGGCTCGCCCCGCGACTGGGTTCCCGTCGAGCAGGGCGCCGAGGTCGCGGTGCGGTTCCCCGCCGAGGACTGCGTGGTCGTGTCGTCGTGAGCACGCGGGAGCAGCCCTCGGCCCGCACGCTCAGCGTCCTCGCGTTCCCGGTAGGGATGCTGGTGGTGTTCTTCCTGATCCCCTTCGGGATCATGGTCGCGACGAGCTTCTACCATCGGGTCCCGGGCGCGTTCTACACACCGGCGTTCGAGTTCTCGAACTGGCAGCGCCTCTTCCAGCCCGTGTTCCTCGAGCGCGCGCTGTTCTCGATCGGGATCTGTCTCCTGGCGGGCCTGGTGTGCATCGCGATCGCGTTCCCGTTCACGTACTTCCTCACCCGGATGCGTCGCCGGCCGCACGTGATCCTCCTGGTCGTCGTGCTCTCGGCGCTCAGCCTCTCGGAGGTGATCGTCGCGTTCTCGTGGTACATCCTGCTCGGGCGCGCATCGGGGATCTCGAACATCCTGGTCTGGCTCGGGATCATGAGCGAGTCGGCCGCCTACCAGCCGAGCTTCGGCGCGGTGCTGCTCGGCCTGTGCTACATCGCGTTCCCGTACTGCATCCTCACGCTCTACCCACAGCTCACCCGACTGGACCCGGAGATCACGGAGGCCGCGCAGACGCTGGGGGCGTCGCCGTGGAGGACGTTCTGGACCGTCGTCGTCCCGATCGCGCGGCCCATCATCGTGGCCGGCTTCCTCCTCGTGTTCGTGTTCACGCTGGGGAGCTACATCATCGCGTTCTTCCTCGGGCGTCCCGAGCACTGGACGCTCTCGGTCTTCATCGCTGACCAGGCGTCCGCGAACGCGAACGTGCCGTTCGCGGCGGCGATGGCCATCTTCCTCACGGTGCTCTCCCTGGTCGTCGTCGCGGTCGTCGGGCTGATCGAGTCCCGCACGAGGCGGGTCACCTAGGTGCGGGCACTCCGCGCGATCGTCGTAGGACTGGTGGTCGTCTTCCTGCTGGCGCCGCTCGTGGTGATCGCCGTGGGGTCCCTCAACGTGAACCGCTACCTCAACTTCCCGCCGGAGGGCTTCTCGCTCTCGTGGTACGCGCAGCTCTTCACCGATCCGGGCTGGCGCACGTCGATCCGCTACAGCGTCACGATCGCCGGCATCAGCGCGGGACTCGCTGTCCTGATCGCGACACCACTCGCCTACGTGCTCCGCTCCTACCGGATCCGGCTGGCGCCGCTCCTCTACACCCTGGGCATCCTCCCCTTCATGTTGCCGCCGATCATCAGCGCCCTGGGGATGCAGGTGTTCTGGCTCTCGACCGGCCACGTCGGGCGGATCGAGAACGTGATCATCGCCCACGCGATCTTCTTCTCGACGCTCCCGCTGGTCACGATCTCGCTCGCGATGGAGACGATGGATCAGGCGCTGCCGGAGGCGGCACAGACGCTCGGCGCGGATCAGCGGACGACGTTCCGGACGATCACCCTGCCGTTGCTGATCCCGTCGATGGTCACCGGGTACGCGGCGGCCTTCGTCCTCAGCCTGAACGAGTACATCATCTCGTTCCTCGTCGCCGGGTTCACGGTCGAAACGCTCCCGGTGAAGATCGTGAACGGACTCCGCTACGGGTTCACGCCGACGATCGCGGCGGTCGCGGTGGTCTTCATCGTGATCGCGGCGACGACGTTCACCCTGTTCGCGATCTTCGGCAACCTGATGCGGTTCCTCGGCGCCGATCCGGAGATCCTGGAGAAGAACGAGGGCTAGGTCGAGGCGAACAACGCCAGCAGCTCGTAGGCGACGTGCGAGGCGGCCACCGCGGTCACCTCCGCGTGGTCGTACGGGGGCGCGACCTCGACGATGTCCGCCCCCACGAGCCGGATCCCCGCGAAGCCGCGGAGGATCCCGAGGAGCTCGCGGCTCGTGAGACCGCCGGCCTCGGGCGTCCCCGTTCCCGGTGCGAACGCAGGGTCGAGCACGTCGATGTCGATCGAGACGTACACCGGCGCGTCGCCGAGCCGGCTGCGCACCCGGTCCGCGATCGCGTTGCGACCCTCGTCCAGGACGTCCATGGCCGTCACGATCTCGAACCCGAACCGAGCGTCGTCCACGAGGTCATCCGGCGAGAACAGCGGCCCGCGGATCCCGATGTGGGTGGCCTTGTCCTCGAGCAGGAGCCCCTCCTCCCACGCCCGCCGGAACGGGGTCCCGTGCGTGTACGCGGCCCCGAAGTAGGTGTCCCAGGTGTCCAGGTGCGCGTCGAAGTGCACGAGCGCGATGGGGCCGTGACGGCGGTGCATCACCCGGAGGAGCGGGAGCGCGATCGTGTGATCGCCGCCGATCGACAGCAGCGTCGACGCCGAGTCCACCACCTCCTCCGCGCCCGCCTCGATCTGCGCGATCGCCTCGGCGATGTCGAACGGGTTGCAGGCCACGTCGCCAGCGTCGACGACCTGCTGCGCGGCGAACGGCTTCACGTCAAGCGAGGGATGGTAGGACCGGAGCAACCGGGACCCGCTCCGCACCGCCTGCGGGCCGAATCGGGCCCCGGGGCGGTACGTCACGCCGCTGTCGAAGGGGATCCCGAGGATGGCGACGTCGCAGACGTCGACGTCCTCCCGCCGAGGCAAACGGGCGAACGTGGCGGGACCGGCGAATCGAGGAACCACGAGCGGGTCGATCGGGCCGACCGGGGAACGCTCCTCCGGCGGTCGCCCGGCGTTCGGATCGTCGACCATCGCGAGCAGATGCTATCGGCCGGCGCGGAAGGGCGGCGACGCCGTCGGCGCCGCCGCCCTCGAGACGTCGAACACGTCCCGGCGCTCAGCCGTCGCTCCCGTGACCCGAGTCGTCGTCGTGCCCGGAGTCGTCGTCGACGCTCCCGGGCCCGCTGTTCTCGCTCGGTCCGGAGTTGTCCTCGTCGTCGTCGTCGTCGCGGTCACCGTCATCGTCGCCGTCGTCGGCACCGAACGAGAAGTCGCCGGGACCCTGATCGGGCGTCCCATCGTCGTCCCCTGAGACCAGCCCGTCGTCGGAGAGATCGCCGATCGCCATCGGGACGTCTCCGTGGCCCTGGTCCGCCGTGCCGACGTCGTCACCGATCGCCGGTGTCTCGCTGGCCGATGAGGCGCTCTGCGTCGATGCCACGGCGGCGCTCGGGCTCGGCGAGTCGCCCGCGAAGGCCATGGTGCCTCCGATCACGAGTCCACCCACCAGCAGCAACGCCACCGCCGCCATCACCTTCCGCACGATCTGCATCTCTTCCTCCTCTGTCGTCGATCTCGTCGAGATCGCCTATGACCAAGGTAGGGAGAGGCGGGTTACCGGCTGCCCACCGGCAGGGAAAGCGGGCGATAAGCCTCAGTCGTCGTCGTGCGAGCCTGAGCCGTCCGAGCCCGACCCGGAGCTCTCGGAGCCCGAGCCCGAGTTGTCCGAGCCCGGCCCCGAGTTGCCGCCCGAGCCGTCGCTGCCGGCGGGGTCGTCGGAGCCTCCGCCGTGATCGTCGACCGATGGGGACGGTGTCCCGGAGCGGTCCTCGTCCTCCACCGAAGCGCTCGGGGATCGCGACGCGGACGCGGATCCGGAGAGGGTGGGCTGCACCACCGAACCGACGTCGCCGGCCAGTGCCAGCGCGCCGACGGTCAGCGCGATCGCCGCGGCGAGCCCCCCGATGCCGAGCACGGCCATGGTGACGACCCGTTTCATGCGTCCACCGTAGCGGCCAGGTCGTTAAGGACCGGCTAAGGCCCCGTCGCCGGGTGACGTCGGGAACCAGACGTCCACACGCGTGCCGACGTCCACGGCGCGCAGGTCGAGACCACCGCCCCAACGCTCCGCCAGCTCACGCGCGATCGCCAACCCCAACCCCGACCCGCCGGTGGCCGCACCACGACCGCGGAAGAACCGTTCCGTCACGCGGGCGACCTCGTCCTCGGGGATCCCCGGTCCGCGGTCCGCGACGGAGACGGCCGCTCGTCCCGGGCCGGAGGACGCGATGACCTGGATCGGACCGACCGCGTGCGTGAGCGCGTTGTCGATCAGGACGTCGAGCACCTGGTCCACGTCGGCGGGATCGGCGGCCACCGCAAGGTCGCCGCCGCCGATCTCGGTCGACAGCTCGGCCGACGCGCGCGCCGCCCGCTCCTCCCACCGATGCGCCGCCCGCCCGACGGCATCACCCAGGTCGGCGTGGGGAACCGTCCCCTCCTCGATCTGGCTCGCCATCGTCAGCAGCCGTTCGATGATCTGCGAGAGCCGGTCGACCTCCTTGTCGGCGGCGCGGAGCTGGGTGCGCACCTCCTCGTCGCCGGACTCCGCGATCCCGGCCTCGAGGCGCAGCTTGATGCCCGTCAGCGGCGTGCGCAGCTGATGGGACGCGTTCGCCACGAACTCCCGCTGCGCGCGGACGGTCCGTTCCACACGAGCGGCCATCTCGTCGAACGATCCCGCGAGCTCGTGGACCTCGTCCCCTCCCTCGAGGGACCCGGCGCGGGCGGACAGATCACCGTCGCCGAGACGCCGAGCCGTCGTGGCGAGCCGGGAGAGCGGCCGTGCGAGCGACCGCGCGATCGCGAGGGCCAGCACCAGCCCCGCGATGAGCCCACCGAGCGCCACCGCCACGATCGCCGCGGTCGCTCTCCCCACGTTCGCCTGCACGGTCGCGACGTCGCGTGAGATCCGCACGACGCCGACCAGCTCACCCTCGTCGATGATCGGGGCGGCCGCGACCGCGATGTCGCCTTCCTCCTCCTCGCTGCGGCGGACCTCGGCGAGCGGCTGCGAGACGAGCGCGCTGGCCACCTCCGGGCGGCCCGGCGTCGCGAAGTCCTCGCCGAGATCTTCGTCGTCGGAGTCGGCGATCACGACGCCCGTATCGTCGAGCACCACGACGCGGCCTCCCACGTCTCCCGCGTAGCGCCCCGTGTTCCGAACGAGCGTCCGGCGGTCGGCGGGATCGTCCTCGAGCTGGTCGCGCGTGAGGACGGCGGCGATCGTCTGGGCGTTGGCGAGCGTCAGCGCTTCGAGCTCGGAACGGGCGCGGTCGCGGAGCACGATGCCGAGCGGGACGGTCAGCGCCACGATCACGACGAGCAACACGTAGGCGAACGAGGCGACGAGCCGCGTCCTGACCTTCATCTGGGTGCGCCCACGAGCATCGTTCCCGTCAGGGAGTGGGCGCGGCGAATCGGAACCCGACGCCGCGGACCGTCGTGATGTACCGGGGCGCGGACGGCTCGTCCTCGATCTTCTTCCGCAGCCACGAGATGTGCACGTCGAGCGTCTTCGTGGGACCGAACCAGTGCGGGTCCCACACCTCGTCCATGATCTCCTCGCGCCCGACCACCTCGCCGGCCCGGAACATCAGCATCTTCAGGAGGTCGAACTCCTTCGCCGCGAGCTCGATCGGGGCACCGTCCTTCGTGACCGAGCGAGATGCCGGGTCCAGGACGAGTGCGCCGACGGCGATCGGCGCCCGCCGCGACCCGGCGGCGCGACCTCGGCGCTGGATCGCGCGGATCCGAGCCACGAGCTCTCCCGCCGAGAACGGCTTGACGACGTAGTCGTCGGCGCCGAGCTCGAGGCCGACGATCCGGTCGACCTCCTCCCCCCGCGCGGTGAGCATCACGATCGGCACGTCCGAGTGGGATCGCACGTCGCGGCAGAAATCCCGGCCGTCACCGTCCGGCAGCATCACGTCGAGGAGGATCACATCCGGCTCGTCGCGGCCGATCGCCGCGCGCGCGGCCGCGAGTGTCCCGGCGACCTCCGGGGCGAACCCTTCCCGGGTCAGATGCGATGCGAGGGGCTCCGAGATGGAGGTCTCGTCCTCCACGACCAGCACCCGGGGTCCCATGGCTCGATGGTAGCGGCCGCCCGAAGTGCCGCCTCCGGCCGGACGCCGTGGGCCCGGGGCGCCTCGTTCCTCGACGTCCCCGGGCCCAGGCCCGCTCGGATCGTCCTGGCTCAGGCGGTCCACACCGCCCGGCCGCCACAGACCTCTCCGGTGCGGAGGTTCACGGCGCGTGCGCGGAAGACGTCGTCGCCCGTTCGGTCGTGCTGCAGGATCTCGACCTCGAACGAACCGCTCGGGGCCTTCGTGGTCCTCGTACCGGCGAACACCAGGTCGTCGTCGTGGCGGATCCGCACGCGCCACGTGTCGCCGACGCGGTTCTGATCGACCTCGTACTCGACCTCGATCCGGCCGTCCTCCTCGCTGAGCTTGAGCTTCCAGTCGCTGGCGCCACTGCACGCGCCTCGCCGGATCACGTCACCGTCCTTGGCCAGCGTCGGCACGGCCGACCCGCCGATCAGCAGTGCGCCCAGCACGACCGTCGCGATCATCGCTCGGACCCGCATCGTTCCCTCCTCGTTCCAGGCTGCGCCGGGGTGGCGCGGCGGTTCCTTCAACGATGCGGCGGCGCCGTTGAAGCGAGCCGAAAGGAACGGTCAAGGTTGGGATAAGTCGCGACGCAGAGGAGTCCGAGGACCGAAGGCCCGGAAAGACCCGGAAAAGGCCTGGAAAAGGCCTGGAAAAAGAGAGTGCCCTGTTCGGAGAGTTCCGGACGAACCAACCTTGCGGCTGGTCCGGGACCTCGGGGGCTCGGCTAGCGTCCCTTGCCTGCTCCCCGCCCCCGGTTTCTCTCCGATCAGGGCACGCGCA
>JBOGVC010000031.1:0-8279 GCA_050695275.1 Actinomycetota bacterium
GGTCGATACCCAGGCGTTCACTACCCTCGAGGCCCTCGCCCAAACACCGTGCCGCGAGCGACGCCGGGCCGCTCGCTTGCCGCATCGTGGGGCCGAAGGAACGGTCGGGGAAGAGCGCGGGGATGCCCGAGGCGAAGCTGGACGACGTGGACGTGGGTGTGCTCGAGGAGCTCATCCGGAAGGGTTCGACGACCCTTCCACCCGGAGCGATCGCGGGATGAACACGGTGATGGATCCCTCGTCCGTGCCGGAACTGCGCAGGGAACCGAAGGAGACGGACGCGGCCCGGACGGCAGCGTCGAGGTCGGTGCTCCAGAGCGGCTCGGCCGACGCGGGCGTCCACGTCATGTCCCCCTGCCACGCACCGGGCCCGTGGATGGTGATCGCGACGTAGTCGCCCGGGGCGACGCTGTCCGGGCCGTCGTGGCCGATCGTCACGTTCGACGCGTTCAGCGTGAGGTCCGCCAGGACGTCGTGGTGCAGGAGTCCCACGACGATCATCTCGCCGAGCATCCGGATGAACGGCTCGTCGTCGACATCGACCTGCCAGAGCTCGGGTGGACGCTCGACGCGCATGAACGCGTGCGCCGTCAGCAGCGCGTCGAGATCGATCCTCCGCGGCTCCACGTGACTACCCCCTGGCATCGCGGATCGCGGCGCCGATCGGGTCGTTGTCGAGGGAGCCGGAGGCCTCGGGGAGCGTCGGCATCGGCGCCTATCATGACGGCATGCGCGGCGACCGTGTCGAGATCGTGGTGGACATCGGCAGCGGGGTGCAGACCTACGAGATCGAGGCCACCCGCGCCGGGCGCCGCGTCGAGGTCACGACGGGTCGAGGCATCGTGGAGGTCTCGGAGGTCACACGCGGCGGCAAGCCCGTAAGGACCGGACGGTTCATGACGGCGCGGGTGGTCGCCCTCGTCGAGCATCCGGCCGAAGGCGAACCCGAGGTCGGACCGCGCCGCACCCGCAGGGCCGTGCGCGGTCAATCGTCGCTGTTGTAGCCCCGAGCCGAACTACGCGCCGGAGACGCGCTCGTCAGCGGTCTCGGCGCGGATCTGCGCGAGGCGATCGAGCGCACGGCCCGACCACCCCGCGATCTGCTGCTCGCCGAGCTCGCCGGAGATCCGGATCGCGCTCTTCAGATCCTCTTCACCCTCGTCGAGACGACCAAGGTCGCGGTAGCAGATCCCTCGCTCGGCCAGCGCGTCCGCCATCTCCCACCGAGCTCCGAGCTCCCCGAAGATCTCGATCGCCCGGTCGAAGCGGGAGATGGCCTCCGCGTGGTTCCCTTGATCTTCATCGAGCCGCCCTCGTTGGACCATCGTGACGGCGACGCTGAACCGGTCGCCCATCTCGTCGGCCAGCTCGCGCGCTTGGTCGACGAGCTTCGCCGCTTCCGCTGTCCGGTTCTGCTGCGACTCATTGATCGAGAGCGCGGTGAGCGCCCGGACACGGGCCCACGTGTCGTCGTGCTCCTCCGCGAGCTCGAGCGCCCGATGCCAGAGCGCGCCGGCCTCTTCGAAGTCCTCCCGGGTCCACGGAACCCATCCCGCGAACAGCAGCGAACGCGACATCGCCCATGCGTCGTCGAGCTCGCCTGCCGCGGCGAGCGAGTCGGCAAGCAGACGCTCCGCCTCGTCGAGGTTCCCGTCGACGTTGATCGCGATGTCGCCCTGGTAGCGGAGGGCGAGGGCGAGGGTCCAGGCGTCGTCGAACTTCTCGCCGAGCTCGACGGCGCGCTCCAGGGCCTGGCTGGCAGCGGGGTACTCGCCGAGCCAGTAGTGCGCCTCCCCCGTGCCGGCGAGGACCCGGCCCTCGCGCGTCTTCCAGGTGTCCTCGGGCCCGGCCATCACGAGCGCGCGGGCGTAGAAGTCCAGCGCCGATCGGCTCTCCAGCCGCCGGCGAGCCCGATCGCCGGCGAGGACCAGGGCGTCGGCGGCCAGCTCCGGGAGCCGGCGATCCGAGGGGTCGAGATCGAGCGAGGCGAGCGCCGCCCGCTCCAGATGGTCCGCTGCGTAGGAGCGGTGACCAGACTCCATCAGGGACTGCGCGATCTTCTCGTGCAGGCTCCGCCGCTCGCGCTTGGGAAGGCTCGCGTACGCGACCTCGCGGACGGTCTCGTGACGGAACCGCCACCGCGGTGCCCGGCCGGCATCGTCCCGGACGAGGATCTCCGCCTCCTCGAGACCTTGGAGGTCCTCGGGCTCCGCATCGGACACCGTGGCGAGCTCATCCTGGTCGAAGGAGAAGATGAAGACGGAGGCCCGACGGGCCAGGTCGCGGAGCCGGTGCCGGAGGCTGTCGAGGCGAGCGGCCACGACGGCCTGCACCGTGGGCGGGAGCTCCCGTCCGGAGCTGGCCGCGCCGTCCTGCCTGGCGCGCAGGACCATGCCGGTGGTCTCGACGATGAAGAACGGGTTCCCGCCGGTGCGGTTGGCGATCTCTTCGGCTTCGGCATCGCCCACACGCCCGCCCGCGGCCTCGCGGACGAGCTCGACCGCCTCGAGCGGTGGGAGCGGGTCGAGTCGGAGCGTGACCGCGTTCACGGCACCGGATCCCCAGGCGGGGCGCTCCTCCAAGAGCTCCGGTCTGCCGAGCGTGATCGTGAGGACCCGCTTGGGGGAGGACTTGATCGCTCCTGCCGTCCGCTCGATCAGATCGAGCATGGGAGGACGGAGCATGTGCGCGTCTTCGAACACGAGCACCACCTCTCCCTTGGCGCCGAGACCCTCGACCAGCGCCAGGAAACCGCTCTGCACCTCCTGCACGAAGACCGACTCCTCGCGCTTGGGTCCGCCGAGCCCGATCGTGAGCCCGAGCCGGCTGGCGACCCGCTGGGCCTCGGTCGGGTCGCAGCAGCCGTCGACGACGTCCTGCAGCCGCTGCATCGCCTCGTCGGGCGCCATGTCGTCCTCGATGCCCGCGATCTCGCGAACGATCGCGGTCACGGGGGCGAACGTCGCCGTGTCGCCGTAGGACTGCGCGCGGCCGCGGACGATCGTGACCTCCTCGTCGAGCCCGGCGAGGAGCTCGTCGACGAGCCGTGACTTGCCAACGCCCGGCTCGCCCAGGATCGAGACCAGGAGCGGGCTGGTCGTGGCCTTCACGCGCGCCACGCTTCCGCGGAGGATGTCCATCTCGTTCGCACGCCCCACGAACGGGATCGTGCGTCGGGCGGATCGCGTGGTGAGCTGCTCCACCTGATACGCCTGCAGCGCGCCCGCGAACCCCTTCGCCTCGACCTCATGCCGGGGGCCGAAGGAGACGGCGTCCTTCGTGAGCGCGTGCGTCGTGGCACCGACCAGGACCTCTCCGGGCTGCGCCGCGGCTTGGAGGCGGGCCGCCGCGTTCACCACCTGGCCGGTGACGAGCAATTGCCCCGTGGGCCCCACGCCGGTCGCTGCCTCGCCCGTCTCGACACCCACGCGGATCTCGAGTGGCTCCGCGAGACCGAGGGACTGCTGGAGGCGATGCATCCGGCCCCGGATCGCGAGTCCCGCACGCACGGCCCGCACGGCATCGTCCTCCTGGACGTGTGGGAGGCCGAACACCGCCATCACCGCGTCGCCGATGAACTTCTCCGGATGGCCGCGGAGCGCGCGAAGCTCCTCGCTCGCGGCGTCGAAGAACCCTCCGAGCACGTCGCGGGCGCGTTCGGGATCCAGCCGCTGCGCGAGGCCCGTGGAATCGACCAGGTCCGCGAACACCACCGTGACCATCTTGCGCTCTTCGGTGCCGAGCGTCGTGGACACGGGCGTGCCGCAGTTCGGACAGAAGCGGGCTCCCTCCGGCAAGGGCTGGCCGCAGAACTCACAGCGCATGAGGCTCAGCATAGGGCCGGGCACCGACCCCGTCGGGGCGTCGATGGGAGACTCCACAGGCATGCAACCCACAACGTTCGAGCGGCCCGAGGACTTCCGTCGATGGCTCGAGCAACATCACGACACCGCTCCTGAGCTCTGGGTCGGGTACTTCAAGAAGGCTTCCGGCAGAGCGAGCATGACGTGGGCCGAGTCGGTGGACGAGGCCCTCTGCTTCGGGTGGATCGACGGGAAGCGCAAGCGGATCGACGACGAGCGGTACACGATCCGCTTCACGCCGCGGCGGCCGGGAAGCATCTGGAGCGCGGTCAACATCGGCCGCGTCGCAGCGCTCACCGCGGAGGGCAGGATGCGGCCGGCGGGACGGACGGCGTTCGAGGCGCGCAGCGAGGACCGATCCGGGATCTACTCCTACGAGCAGCGAGACGAGGCCGTGTTCTCGCCGGCGTTCGAGGCACGCTTCCGCGCGAAGAAGAGAGCGTGGGCCTGGTTCGAGGCACAGCCGAAGGGATACCGGCAAACGACGATCCGATGGGTCATGACGGCCAAGAGGGAGGAGACCCGTGAACGGCGCCTGACGACCCTGATCGAGGACTCCGCGGCCGGCCGGCGGATCGCCCAGCTCACGCGGTGAGTCCGGGGACGGCCGAATGCCGTCCCCGGACCACCGATGGATCTCTCCCTAGGTGCTGGTCTCGACGACGACGGCCGAACGGTGCGGCCGGTCGTTCGGGAACAGGACCAGGATGGCCGGGTCGTCGCCGGGCTCCGCGGAGCCGACGGTGACGTCGATCGGCGTGGTGGCGTCGCAATCGCCACCGTCCCAGAACCCCTTGCAGACCAGCGGGTCGATGACCAGTGCCGGGTCAGCGGCGTCGAACACGAGGTCCCACGTCCCGCTCTCGTCGTCGATCGAGCCCGCCGAGTCGCAGATGAGCCCCGGCACGTCGCCGGAGAACGTGCCGGTGCACGCCTCGACGCTGTACGCGAAGTCGGACTCGCCGTCGACGAGACCGATCGCGCCGGCGTCCACGACCAATCCGATGAGGTTGCCGTTGTAGCTGCTGTAGTCGGCAGCGTACGAAGCGGCGCAGTCATCGAAGGGATCGGCCAGGGACAGATCGAAGACGCAGACCTCGTTCGTCCCGGGGAGCTTGGCCACGAGGTAGTCGGCCATGAGCTCCTCGTCCGCGAAGACGGCGTCCGCCCCGGCGTCGATCAGCACGTCGACCTCGAGCGTTTCGGTGGTGTTGTGCACGCCCCAGGTCTGCACGCCGATCTCGACCGGCTCCGTCGGCTCGTCGGCCCCCGTGAGGAACTCGACCCACGTGAACCCAGGATCGGGGTCGTTCTCGGCGACCGAACGGGGGTCCATCCCTGTCGGGAGCCCCTCCGCCGTGCCGTCGATCGTGGCGCCGGTGAAGGAACGCGCGCCCACGCCGACGATGTCTTCCTCGCCATGGCTCTCGGCCGCATCGGTCGAGCCGAGGTGATACAGGTCGGCGTACGTGATGCCCGCCGCCTCTCCCTCGGTCACCACGAGCTCACCGGGGTCGGCCGTCAGGTCGAGGGGGTCGGTCGAGACCCCGTTGTCCGACGTCGCCAGCGGAACCACGTGCCACGGCAACAGCAGAACGTCGGTCGGGCTCCCGCTCTGAGCGATCCTGACCGAGCCGTCCATGCTCGCGAAGAGGTAGTACCAACCCAACTCCTGCTCGGCTTCAGAGATCAGGGTGGGATCCAACGTGAGTCGCGTCCAGACCCGCCGCTGCTGGCCACCGTTCAGCGTGAACGACTTGGACGTGCCGAACGACGTCCCATCCACGGAGAACTGCAGGGCGGTCATCGCCGGGTCGAAGTCCGAGTAGCGATCCTCACCGGTGACGGTGTACCCGTGTGGGTCGTTGTCGAAGTTCTTCACCCGGAAGCTCCGGACGGCCGACCACGTCGTCGGGGTCGGCGCGAAGCCGTACGAGAGGCTCCCCGGCCAGGCCACCGATCTCGCACGAGCCGACTGGAACGCGTTGACCCGGCCGGATCCGATCACGGTGGCCGGCACCGGCGCCTCCAGCAGGTTGTCCACCAGGCCTCGGTTGGCCTGGTTCATCAGCGCGCCCTTGATCTGCGCGGGGCTCCAGCCCGGGTGGAGCTGTCGGAGGAGGACCGCGACACCCGAGACGTGCGGCGCCGCCATCGAGGTCCCCGACAGCGACGCAGCCTCGTTCCCGGTGCCCACGCCCGCGGCCTCGATCGCGAATCCCGGCGCGGAGATGTCGGGCTTGAGGTCGCTCGTCAGGCGCGCGGGACCCTCGGACGTGAAGCTCGTCATCGCGTCCACGTAGGCGGGGATCGCCGTCAGGTCGTCATCGATCGTGACCTCGACCGTCACGTCGTTGAAGTCGTCGGCCCCCTGGTTGGGGCTGACCTCCCCCAAGAGAACCTGCCCATCGACGAGCGACACCATGAACGACGGGATCGTCACCTCCTGCCCGCCGCTGGCGAGCGCCGTCGGCGCGCCCAGCGCGTTGTTCACGATGATCACCGCCGCCGCGCCTGCCTCCTGCGCGTTGAAGGTCTTCAACGAGCCGGCGCAGGTGCCGCGGTGGACGAGGACGGTGAGGCCGTCGAGCGAATCGGCCGGCAACGGGTCACAGAACTGCGACACGGTGTCGTTCTCGACCGCACGACCGTCGTACAGGTCGGCCGTGATCCCTCCCTCGGGGAGCGGCGACCACGACTGGTGCACCGTGGTGCCGTCCTGCGGCAGGTCAGGGATCGTACCGTCGCTGGAGCTGTTGATCGTGAGCTGCAGCGCGATGAACTCGTCGATCGACGCCGCCACCCCGATCACGCCGCGCGCGATCGACGGGGTCCCGGAGATGTAGGCCGACCCACCGGCCGGCTGGTTCCCCGAGTTCCCGGCCGAGGCCACGAACACCGTGCCGAGGTCGACCACGCGTTGTGCCGCCTTGGCCTCCAGCGAGTTCAAGGTTCCGTAGTCGACGCCACCGGAGAAGGACAGCACGTCGACCGCGTCGTCGACGCTGCCGTCCTGGTTCGGGTCCATGGCCCGCTCGTACGCGGCCACCAAGACGTCGTCGGTGGAGTTGCCCTCATCCCAGACCTTGTACGCGTAGAGCAGCGCCCTCGGCGCCACGCCCTTGCCCACGTGTCCCGCGACGTTCACCCCGGCAACGGTTCCGCCGGTGTGGGTCCCGTGACCGTCCGAGTCGAGCGGGTCGAAGTCGGGTCGTGGGACGTCGTTGTTGGGGTCGTCGTCCAAGACGTCGTAGTTGTTCCCGACGAAGTCGAACCCACCGATCACCTTGTCGGTCGGGAAGGTGTCGGCCTCGATGAAGGTCGGGTCGTTGGCCTCGTAGGCCTCGACCGTGCCCTCGCCGCCGAAGGAGGCGTGCGTGTAGTCGATGCCGGTGTCGACGATCGCGACCCGCATGCCCTGGCCGCGAACGCCGAAGTCGGTCCACACGCGGTCCGCGCCGATGAACGGCACGCTCGAGGTGAGGTCCATCTGGACGATCGAGACGGGCTGCACGGAACGGACGTCCGATCGCTGTGCGAGCGCCGCCGCGGCACTCGCGGAGAGCCGCGCGGAGAACGCGTTGATGAGCACCTTGTAGCGGAACGTGACGGAGCCGCCGAGCGACTCGGCTTGTGCGATCGCGCCGGCCTGGGCGCGGAGCGCCGAGGCGGCGGCGATCTTCTGCGGCGCGCTCGTCGACGCGCCCTGATGCACCGCTTCGGCGACCGCCGGTGCCTCCATCTCCACGAAGTACCGGCCCAGCTGTCGTGCACGCACGACGGCGGGAACGAAGCCTTCGGGCAAGCTCTGCCGTCCGATGACGGCGTCATCAGCCCCGCTCTGCATCCTCGGTGCGGTTTGACCGACGCCTTGCACGGCTACGACGAGTACCAACCCCACTACGAGCGCGAGCGAACGACGGAGTCGCACTTGCCCCTCCCTTGGTCGCGGACTTGCTGATTCTTGCCGGGACAAACGTCGTTTGACAAATGAACACTTCGCGCGCGAGACGCGTAGCGTCGCGAAGGCCAGCCACCCCACAAGAGATGTTGTAGGGTTATCGTCGTGCCACCCCAAAGGACGTCGACCGGTCGATTCACCCATCGCGTCGCGGGGCTCCCGGCGATGCGGGCCCTCGCGCACCCGACGCGGGTCCGGATGCTCCATCTCCTCCGCGCCGAGCCCCTGTCCGCCTCGGAGCTCGCCCGGCGACTCGGGATCCGGTTCGGCTCCGCCCAGTACCACCTCCGGTCCCTGGAGCGGGCGGGGATCGCGATCCGAGTGGGGGAGCGGAGCCGTCGGGGCGGGACGGAGATCCTGTTCGAGGTGCCGCACGGGCTGTGGGTCGACGTGGAGCCGGACGCGCCGCTCGGGATGCGCCACGCGATGAACCGGGCGTACGTCGCCGAGCTCCT
>JBOGVC010000032.1:0-7635 GCA_050695275.1 Actinomycetota bacterium
CGCCGGACCGCGCCGCGACCCTCGAAGCCGACCCGCCGGAGGTTGTCGCGGATCGCGGCGACGGCCGAGGCGGAGCTGTCGACGAACGTCGCGTGCTCCGCTCCTCTGGAGAGGGCCTCGATGCCCACCGCGCCCGTTCCGGCGTAGAGATCCAGGACGCGCGACCCCTCGAGCCATGGGCCGATGCTGGAGAAGAGGCCTTCGCGGACCCGATCGGACACGGGTCGGACGCCTGCCGGCGCCCGCCCCAGGCGCGTCCCTTTCGCGGTCCCCGCGATGACGCGCATCGCATCGAGGATACGGGGAGGTGCTCGGAACCCTCGGCATCACCCCGGCTCGAGGAGGCCCCTCGCCGCAGCCTCCCGCACGAGTTCCGCCCGGGTGTGGACGCCGAGCCGACGGTGCAGCGTCGAGCGATGCTTCTCGATCGTGCGGAGCGAGAGTTGGAGAACCGCGGCGATCTCGGCGTTCGTGTGGCCGGCACCGATGAGGCGGAGGACCGCGGTCTCTCGTTCCGAGAGCGACGTCGAGGCTGCCGGCGCACCGGCACGGGCCCGGGAGGCGAGCATGGCACCGAGGCGCGGGTGGAGGTACTCGTGTCCGGCCGCGACCTGTCGGATCGCGTCGATCAGCTCGGTGGAAGCCGCCTCTTTCGGGAGATAGCCGCGGGCGCCCGCCGCGAAGCACATCTGCACGTCGGCCGGGTTGTCGATCATGGACACGACGAGGATCGCGGCGCCGGGGAAGCGCGAGACGATCTCGGCCACCACGGACGGCCCTCGGCCGTCGGGGAGCACGAGGTCGGAGACGATCACGTCCGGTGTGCCAGTGATCGAAGCAGCCTCGCGGAGCGTCGAGGCCTCACCGACGATCTCGAGATCGTCGGTCTCGTCGAGCAAGGCCCGCATGCCTTCCCGCATCAACGCGTGGTCCTCGACGAGCGCGATCTGCAGCCGACCGGGGTCGCGAGCAGATCCCCCCTCCTGCGCCCCCGTCACCCTTCGCCCCCTCTCGGCGACCCTCCGGTCCGGCCATCAGAACCGAACCTCCACCCGAAGGCAACCTCCCCTCACGCGCTGAACAGCCAGGCGATCGAATCCTCGAACCGCTCGCGCAACTCGGCGAGGAGCGCGGGGTGATCCTCGAGCGCCGGGTCGTCCTCGATCACCGCGAACGCGCGGGTCCGAGCGCGTTTCACGAGGTCGAGATCCTCGGCGAGTCGGGCGAGCTTCAGGTCGGGCATCCCCGACTGCTTCGTATCGAACAGCGTGCCCTCGCCTCGGAGCTTGAGGTCTTCGTCCGCGAGCTCGAACCCGTCGGTCGTCCGGGTCATCGCTTCGATCCTGGCGCGCGCATCCTGGTTCGTCTCGTCGGACTCGTCGAACAGAACGCAGTACGAGACGTGCGCGCCGCGGCCGATCCGCCCGCGGAGCTGATGGAGCTGCGCGAGACCGAACCGTTCGGCGTTCTCGACGAGCATCACGGTCGCGTTCGGGACGTCGACGCCCACTTCGATCACCGTGGTGGAGATCAACACGTCGGAGCGCCCGGCGCGGAACTCCTCCATCACGCGATCCTTGTCCTTGGGTCGCATGCGCCCGTGCAGGAGCTCGACCCGGAGATCCGGGAAGATCTCCGTGGCGAGCCGCTCGGCTTCGGCCTCGGCCGCGCGCACCTGCGAACGGTTCCCTTCGTCGATGGCGGCGCACACCACGAAGGCCTGTCGTCCCTCCCCCACCTCGCGCCGGATCAGGTCGTAGGCGGCGGCGCGTTCCTCGTCGGTGCGGGCCGCGGCCGTGCCGATCGGCTGACGGCCCTTCGGCATCTCGTCGAGCACCACCACGTCGAGGTCGCCGTAGTAGGTGAGCGCCAGCGTCCTGGGGATGGGCGTCGCCGTCATGATCACGACGTCGATGTCGCCTTCGCCCTTGCCCTTGAGCGCCATCCGTTGGTGGAGCCCGAACCGGTGCTGCTCGTCCACGACCGCCAGGGAGAGGTCGGCGAATGACACCGCTTCCTGCACGAGCGCGTGCGTCCCGATCACGAGGTCCACGCCCCCGTCCGCGATCCCGGTGAGGATCCGGGCCCGGTCCTTCCCGGTGACAGCGGCGGTGAGCAACGCGTACGTGACCGGATCGTCGTCCGAGGGACTCGGCGTGAGCTCCTCGAGCAGGGAACCCTGACCGTGGGGCGCCGACGCACCGCTCGACCCGCGTTCGAGCAGATCGATCGCGCCGACCCCCCCGAGCAGGGCCGCGACCGAGCGAGCGTGCTGGGTGGCGAGCACCTCGGTCGGCGCCATGATGGCCGCTTGATGGCCGGACTGGATCGCCACCAGGCAGGCGGACACGGCCACCAGCGTCTTCCCGGAGCCGACGTCTCCTTGCAGGAGAACGTTCATCGGCCGACCGGCGGCCATCGCCGCCCCGACCTCCTCGATCGCACGTGTCTGCGCCTTCGTCGGCTCGAACGGCAGGGTCGCGACGAGCCGGTCGGTCAGCTCCCCATCCGCCCGATGCGCGATCCCCGCTCTCTCGGACTCGAGCCGGTGCTTGCGGAGCGCCACACCGAGCTCCAGCGTGAACAGCTCGTCGAACTTCAGCCGTTCGATCGCACGCGCGAGCTGCTCCGTGTCCTCCGGGAAGTGCACCCGCCGCAGCGCGGTGTCGAGATCCTCGAGCCCCTCGGTCTCGATCAGACCGGGCGGGATGGGGTCAGGGATCGATGGGAGCCCCTCGAGCGCGGAGAACACCAGCTCCCGGATCGTCCGGGTGGCGATCCCGTCGGAGGCTCGGTGCACCGGTGTGATCCGTCCCGTGTGCACGAGCTCGCGCTCGCCGCCGCCGAGGATCTCGGCCTCCTGGTTGGCCAACTGGAGGCGGCCCCGGTACCTCGTGACGGTGCCCGAGACGGCGAGCTCCAGGCCCGCCTTGTAGATGCCCGCAGCCCACGGTTGGTTGAAGAAGGTCAGGTCGAGCTTCCCGGTGCCGTCCGAGATCGTCACGGTCACCATCGACTGCCGGCGCCGCGTGAGTCGCTTCACCGTGGCGTGCACCCGAGCGATCACGGTCGCCTGCTCTCCGACCTGCAGATCGCGGATCCGTTCCACGGCGGAGCGGTCGATGTACCGGCGCGGATAGTGACGGAGCAGATCGCCGACGGTCTCGATGCCCATGCCGGCGAGGACCACGTGCGCCTCCTCGCCCTTCTCGCGGAGTCCGGTCCTGCGGGTGGCGAGCTTCCGGTCCACGTGCAGGACCGGGCTGTCGAGCGCGAGCGTGGAGGGAGAGCCGGGCACGTTCGTGAACGGTTCTACCATCCATGTGTGACCTCTCGACGCCGCATCGCCGTCGTGGCAGGGTTCCTGCTGCTCGTCGCCTGCGATCCCCCCGAGCCAAAACCCGACCCGCCGACCTGCACGATCCTCGCGGGGAACGCGGTCGAGGTGCCTCTGCTGCCCGAGTGCGCCGACACGCTGCCCTCGATGGATCCCGACTCGTTCGAGCGGTTGCTGGCCCAGCTGGAGGGCACACCGGTGCTCGTCAACTTCTGGGGATCGTGGTGCCCGCCCTGCAAGGAGGAGATGCCCCGTCTCGTCACGGCGCATCGCGAGTTCGGGGACCGGGTGCAGTTCCTCGGCGTGGACATCATCGACGCACGGGAGGATGCCACCGCGTTCATGGAGGAGTACGGGATGACGTTCCCGAGCGTCTTCGACCCCCCGGACGTGATCAAGACCTCTCTCGGCCAGTTCGGACAACCGACCACCGTGTTCTTCCGGTCGGACGGCACCTTCGAGTTCGCCTACGCGGGTCCCATCCCCGAGGATCTCCTGCGCCGGCACCTCCAGAGGATCTCGGGATAGCGGTGCCCCTCTGGTAGCCTCGTCGCACCTATGGCAGCGGTCTGTGACATCTGTGGCAAGAAGCCGTGGTTCGGCAAGTCGGTGACGTTCTCGCACAAGCGGAACAACCGGCGATGGGACCCGAACATCCAGCGCGTGCGCGCGCTCGTCGACGGTACACCGGGCCGCATCAACGCGTGCACGAGCTGCATCAAGGCGGGCCGCGTGACCCGCATCCCGCAGCGCCAGCCCTAGGGCTCGGCGCGCCGCTGCACCGACGTCACGCACGACCCCCGATCGACCACAGCTGGTCGACGGGACCGATCCCGTCACCCAACGGAAGGGCGTGACGGATCGCCTCCGTGACGAAGACTTTCCCCTCGCGGACCGCTTCGGCGAGCGACGCCCCCCGGGCCAGGTGCGCCGTGATCGCGGACGACAAGGTGCAGCCGGTGCCATGCGTGTGCGGCGTGTCGATCCGGTCGGCCTCGAGCCACTCCTCCCGCTCCCCGTCGACGAACAGATCGGTCGCGCGATCGCCCTCGAGGTGCCCACCCTTGACGAGGACGGCCCGCGGTCCGAGCGCGAGGATCGTCATCGCCGCGCGTCGCATGTCGTCGCGGGTCACCACGTCGAACCCGGCCAGCCCGGCTGCCTCGGCGAGGTTCGGCGTGACGAGCGTCGCGAGCGGAAGGATCGATCGACGGAGGGCATCGACGGCGTCGTCGGCGAGCAGCGGATGCCCGTGCTTGGACACGAAGACGGGGTCGACGACGACGTTCGGGAGCGACAGCTCTGCGGCCGCCTCGGCCACCGCTTCGACGATGGGGGCGGAGGCGAGCATCCCCGTCTTCGCCGCATCGACCCCGATGTCGCCGGCCACGGCGCGGATCTGCTCGGCTACCGTCGAGGGAGAGAGCTCCTCGAATCCGGCGACACCCTTCGTGTTCTGGATGGTGACCGCCGTGATCGCGGTCATGCCGAACACACCGAGCGCGCTGAACGTCTTGAGGTCGGCCTGGATCCCGGCGCCACCGCCGGAGTCGGACCCGGCGATCGTCAGCGCTCGAGCTCGGGGAGGTCGCTGTCGCCTGGTCGATCCATCGGTCATCGGAAGTGATCCCACCCTTCGATCGGGAGCGGCCGCTCCGATCCGTCCTCGTCGACGGCCACGAGTCCCGCGCCCCTCCCTTCGATGATGACGCCGATGTCGCTGAGCGACACGCCGAACCCCTCACGGACGTCCGTCGTCGCGGCGGCCACGGCATCGGGGCTCGGGAGCGTCGCGAGCAACTCGTAGTCCTCTCCGCCGCCGAGCGCTTCGTGCACGGTCGCCGCCGGGTGCACGGGCACGTGCGACAGCTCGACCCGTGCCCCGACCCCACTCGCCCGGCAGAGGCGTGACAGGTCGATCGCGAGGCCGTCGGAGACGTCCATCATCGAGGTGGCTCCCTGGGCCGACAGGATCGAGGCCTCGCCGACGCGCGGGACGGGGCGCATCGATCGTCGAAGCGCGTCGCGCTCGTCGTCGGACCACGAGCGTTGCGAGGAGACACGCAGCCCGGCGGCCGAGCCGCCGAGGGATCCCGTCACGACCACCCGGTCGCCGGGCCGGGCGCCGTCCCGGCGAACGGCGCGCCCCGGACCGACCTCGCCGGTCACGGTGACGACGACCGCGAGCTCCTCACCGCGCGAGAGGTTCCCGCCCACGAGCGACACCGCGAACTCGTCACAGCACTCCCGCATCCCCCCGGCCAGCTCGACGACCCACGAGGCATCGATCGCGTCGGTGAGGGTCAGCGCGCAGAGCGCGAACCGCGGGCTCCCCGCCATCGCGGCGATGTCGCTCACGTTCACCGCGATCGCCTTGTAGCCGAGATCGCGCGGCGTGGTTCGATCGGTGAGGAAATGCACCCCTTCGACCATCGCGTCCGTCGTCAGGACGAGCTCCCCCGAACCACCCCGAACCACGGCGGCGTCGTCCCCCGGTCCCACGAGGACCTCGGGCCCGGCGCCCGAGAGCACCCTGCCGATCGCAGCGATCAGTTCGTCCTCGGTGAGGTCCATCGACTCCGCTCTGGCCGTTCCGCTCTGGGCCGTTTCCGGTTCTGGAGGAGGCAGCTTGGGCGTTCGCTAGACTCTAGGCTTTCCCCTTGCGCACGCGTTCCGCGTACCCATCGACCCCGGCCGACGATCAGCCAAGGATCAGCCAAAAGACCAGGAGGACCGAGTGTCAGACGTGTTCGTCGATCCGAGCCCGGAAGAGCTCCGTCGCTTCACCGAAGCGATGCCGGAATCTCGGATCACCGAGTTCGGCAGCGTGAACGTCCAGACCCGAGTGGTGTCCCGCAGCGCCGGCAGCACCTTCGTCGTCGATCGGCCGTCGAGCGGCAAGACGATCACGCGCGACGCGTATGACGAGATCGCCCGCAGACAGGACGAGTACCTGGCCGATCACGACATGGTCCGGATCGACGGTTGGATCGGGAACGACCCCGAGCTCCGGACCCGCGCCCGCCTCCTGATGGAGAAGCGGTACGCGAACATCGCTGGGATGCAGCAGAAGCTCTACTTCCCTCGCGACGACGACGCGGATCCGGAGGTTCAGGTGATCTACACCCCCGGCCTCACCGCCCCCGGGTATCCCGGCGACCGGGTGATCGCTGTCGACCTCGACGCGAACGTCACGCGCGTCCTCAACTCCGACTACTTCGGTGAGTCGAAGAAGGGCGGATTGCGGATGTGGAACAACATCGTCTTCGAGAAGGGCGGCCTCGCTCTGCACGCCGGTCTGAAGGTGATCCCGACGTCAGCCGGCGACAAGGTGTTCATGATCATCGGTCTGTCGGGAACGGGGAAGACGACGACCACGTTCACGACGCAGAACGGATCGAAGCCGATCCAGGACGACTTCGTGGGACTGATGCCGGGGGGTCGCGCGTTCGGCACGGAGAACGGCTGCTTCGCCAAGACGTTCTCGCTCGATCCGGAGTTCGAGCCGTCGATCTACGGCGCCGTCACGAAACCCACCACCTACCTCGAGAACGCCTACCAGGACGACACGGGTACGGTGAACTTCTTCGAGGAGAGCTACACGCAGAACGGGCGAGCCGTCTTCGAGATGCAGGACCTGCGGACCTTCGAGGACGCGCGGAACGTTGGGCCCGTGGACTACCTCCTGATCCTCAACCGGAACGAGAACATCATCCCGTCGGTGGCGAAGCTCGACCAGGAGCGGGCCGCCGCCTACTTCATGCTCGGGGAAACGACGGGCACGTCCGCCGGTGGAGCCTCCGAGGAGGGAAAGTTCCTCCGCGTGCCGGGAACGAATCCGTTCTTCCCGCTCCCCCACGGGCTCCAGGGCAATCGGATCCTCGAGCTGCTCGCGACGCATCCGATCGAGAGCTACCTGCTGAACACGGGACGGGTCGGAGGTGGGGACGAGGACGAGCGCTCGAAGAAGGTGAAGATCCCGCACACCTCTGCCTGCGTGAAGGGCATCGCCGAGCGGACGATCTCGTGGACGCAGGACGAGGACTTCGGCTACCAGCTCGCCGACATCGTGCCGGACTTCGACGACACCGAGCTCCTGCAGCCGCGCCGCCTGTACGAGCGCGGAAGGCGCCTGCCGGAGTACCGCGACATCGTGGATCGCCTGAAGGCGGAGCGCGTCGCGCACCTCGAAGGGTTCGCCGAGCTCTCGCCCGAGATCGTGAAGGCCGTCGGTTAGGCCTCAGGGCCGTACGCGGGAGAACGGCGCCCCAGAAACCATCCGCCCAGCAGCTGCATCA
>JBOGVC010000033.1:0-5019 GCA_050695275.1 Actinomycetota bacterium
GGCTCGTTCCTGGCTCGTTCCTAGCTCGTTCCTGGCTCGTTCCTGGCACAGCCGAGTTCGTCAGCGACGCCGGTCGAGGAGGCGCTCGAGCTGCGCCTTCGACATCTTCGAGCGACCGTCGATCCCCCGATCCTTCGCTTCCTCGTAGAGCTGCCGGTAGGTCCTGCCGCGCGGTCCCGAGTGGGAACGCAATCCCCCGCGCCGACCCGAGGACAGGTCGTCCACCGACGTCCGACTCGCCGTCCGAGCTTCGCCGGATCTCGCGCGTTCCTTGTTGACCGTCCGCGCAGCGATCTCTTCCGCCGTGTCCTCGGATCGGCCTCGCTCCCGCAATCCTTCCTTGATGTGTTCGTACTGACGCTCGCGCTTCTCGCTCCACGCTTGCTGCGGCATGTGCAGACCTCCCTCTCTGGTTCGACCGTACCCGGGCGGTGAGGCACGCACACCTGAGCGAGATGCGTTTGGCCGGGGTGGTTCTCGGGTATCTCGCCCGCCAGACGACGACATCAGTGAGGAGGTAGCCGATGCAACTGTCCGTCGAGCTCGACCCGACGTCCGTGCGGACGGAATCACCGCAAGATGGGCCTGCGGTGCCCCGCTTCGATGAGGGCCGCGTGTGCGAGGTGGCTGGCTGCCGGACCGTCCTCTCTGTCTACAACGACGGCGAGCGGTGCTGGTCGCATCGCCCGATGGAGCGGGTCACGCCCCTCAGGAACCACCGCAGGTAGCTCTCGGCTCGTCTCCGGCGAGAGCCTCGGCGGAGCGCCGGGGGCGCGCGGTACCCGCCGGCCTTCGGGGGTAGCCGGAACCCCTACCATGTCGGCCATGGAACATCGGGCGACGTTCGAGCTGGCCCCCGAAGCGGCCTCGAAAGCCAGAGCCGTGGTGAGCGCCGAGCTCGGGCCGGCCGTCTCGGCCAAGGTCCTCGAGGACGCCACGCTGCTGGTCAGCGAGCTCGTCACCAACGCCGTCCGCCACGCGCCCCGCGAGGGCTTCCCCAAGATCGAGCTCCGGCTGAAGGTGGATCCCGCACGGGTCCGTGTGGTGGTCTCCGATCCGGGCACGGGGTTCGTCGCGGAGCCCAAACTGCCCACCGCTTCGGAGAGCTCTGGCTGGGGCCTCTACCTGGTGGATCGGCTGGCGGACCGCTGGGGGGTCATCACGAAGGATCGCAGCGAAGTGTGGTTCGAGATCGACGTGGGTGCGTGATCTCGATGGACCCGACCGAACGGTGGGCGGAGCGGCGGTCGGTCCGGAAGCCGCGCACGCCCGGACCGCTCGCTCGATGGATCTGGAAGCCACGGTGGATCCCGGGGTTCGTCCTCGCGCAGGTGGCCGTCCTCCTCGTGTTCGCGGAGAAGAGTCCCGGGAGCTTCGAAGGGGTCCCGGGCGGCTTCGGCGCGCTCTTGTCGGTGGCAGCCGCGATCGTCTGCGGTCCGCTCGCGGGAGCGCTCGTGAGTCTGGTCGGCGGCCTCGTGTTCGTGCCGCTCGTCACGGATTTCGAACGAGGATCCCAGTTCTCCGTCTTCCTCTGGCTCATCGCGTCGGTCGGCTCCGGCATCATGGCGGGGAGGCTCCGGCAGGCGAACGATGATCGCACCTCGGCCGTCGCGCGTGAGCGCCTCGCCGGCAACCGCCTCCACCGGCTCCAGGCGGTCACGGAGGTGCTGGCGCGTGCGATGAACCAGGAGGACGTCGCGAACGCGACGGTCACAGCGGCGATCGAGGCGCTCGGAGCGGATGTCGGTGGTCTGACGATCCGCGCCGGCGACGATCCGGAGGTCCTCCGGGTGCTCGTCGGCTCCGCCCTGGACGAGCCCGCCGACACCGGCTGGAAACGGCACGCGATCGACCGACCGGCGCCCGGTCCCGAGATCGTGCGGACCGGTCGCCCGATCTTCATCGAGACCCGAGACGAGCTCCTCGCTCGATTCCCGATCGTTCGGAGGATCGAACGCGGAGCCGCACGTTTCGGCGGGTTCGCAGGAGTGCCGGTGGCGCTCGGGGAAGAGGTCCTGGGAGCACTCAGCCTCGGCTTCCACCGCGACCACATGGTCCCACCGGAGGAGCGCGGTCTCCTCCTCTCGATCGCCCACCAGGCGGCGATCGCGCTCCACCGCATCCGGTCGACGGACGACGAGCGACTCGCTCGGGCGACCGCGGAGCACGCGGAGGACCGGCTCCGGAAGCTCCAGGCAGTGAGCGACGCCGCGAATGCGGCCAGCGGCCTCGACGAGCTCGTCGAGCGGGTCCTTCCCGTGGTTCGGGACGCGGTGCTCGCCGACGGCACGTCCTTCCTGCTGTTGTCGGACGACGGCCGGGACCTCCGGCTCAGGGGACAGGTCGGCGTTGCGGAGGAAGCGAGCGAAGTCGTCGTGATCCCGCTGGGTGCGGGGGCATCCGGCCGCATCGCCGCGACCGGCCGGCCGCTCGTCATCGCCGAGATGACGTCCGAAGACGTGATCAGTCCGGCGCTGCGCGGGCGACGCTCCTACGTGGGGGTCCCGGTGCGGGTGGGCCGCCGGGTGGTGGGGGTGCTGCATGCCTCGTCTCGCACGCCGGGTGCGTTCCACGACGACGACGCCGATTTCCTCCAGAGCATAGCGGACTCCCTCGCCGCCACGATCGATCGGACCCAGCTGTTCGACCAGCGCGACCGGATGGCCACAGCGCTCGAGCGGGCGCTCCTCCCGATGTCCCTGCCGCACGTGCCCGGCTACGAGATCGCCACGATGTACCGACCGTCCCGGTTCGGGGACGAGGTGGGCGGCGACTTCTACGACGTGTTCGGCGAGGGGAAGGTCTGGTACCTCGCGATCGGGGACGTGTGCGGCAAGGGCCCGGAGGCGGCAGCCATCATGGGCATGACCCGGATCGCACTCAGGAGCCTCGCACGGGAGGACGACACGCGGCCTCTTCCGGAGGTGCTCGGGCTCCTCAACGGCTTCCTCCTCGAGAGCGAGCTGATGGGTGATCGCTTCTGCACCGTGTGCGTCGTCCGCCTCACGTTCTCGGACGACGCGACCACCGTGACCACGTGCCTGGGTGGCCATCCCCCGCCCTACGTGGTTCGTCCGGACGGATCGCTGGACTCGGTGGGGAAACCGGGTTCGCTCCTCGGACTGTTCGAGGACATCTCGCTCCACGAGGCGCACGCGGAGTTGGGCCGGGGTGACGCGATCGCGCTCTTCACCGATGGGGTCACGGAGCTCTCCGTCGAGCACCCCGACGAGGGAGAAGCGATGCTCCGGACCGCGCTGGTCGCCGCTGCCGGCGAGGAGGCCGCCGGGATCATCAAGACCGTGGAGCGGACACTCCTGGATCCGCGGGGCGAGCTCCGCGATGACGCCGCGCTGGTCGTGGCGAAGCGCTTGTAGCGCGAGGGTAGCCCCGGCCAGGAGTGGGTACAGGTCCTCTATCGGCGACCCCGAGGAGGGATCTGGAGATGCGACAACCAGCGACGATGCACGAGGCGAAATCCATGGTCAAGGAGCGCTTGCTCGACCGGCGGGTCGACAAGCTCTCCAAGGAGAACGACAGACTGCGGGAGGCCGTGGGCGAGCTCCGACAGGACCTCGATGACGCCCAGGACCGCTCGAAGGAGACACTCGCAGCGCTCTCGAAGAAGACGCGGCGGCCCGGCCGCATGAAGTGGATCGTGCTCGCCGGCGGCGCGTACGTGCTCGGCGCGAAGGCAGGCCGCGCTCGCTACGAGCAGCTCAAGGGATGGGCCCGTTCGCTCACACCCGAGAACGGCAACGGCTCGACCGCCACCGGGACGAGCACCGGCACCGACCTGACCGGCAAGGCCTGACCGAAGCGTTCGGTTCGGAACGAGGGAGAGGCGCGACGCACGCGCCTCTCCCTCGCGTTTGCGCGGTCATCGCGGAGGGAACGATGGGCAGGTGATGGAACCGCAGGTGGTCGTGGTCCCGAGACTCCCCTTCTGAAAGGAGCGACAGATGGCAGGCTTGCTCGCACTGACGGATGGCGCCGCCACCCTGCTCTGGATCCTCGCCGTCGTGCTGGTGATCATGGGGATCGTCAGCATCGTCCGCGGCGGTGTCCTGGCCGGCATCGTGCTGGTCATCGTGGGCCTGTTGGTCGGCCCCGGAGGCGTCAGCCTCTTCTAGGTGGTCCGGGCCCGCCCGCTCCTCCGTGCGGGCGGGCCCGGCAACCACCCCGTTCAAGGGCGGATCTCGAACCTCATGAGCGCATCGCGCGACGACAAGGAGCGCTTCGAGCCTCGCTTGAAGAGCAGGCTCGCAACCGGACTCGTCGTGGGCTCCCTCGTGGGGATCACGATCGGGATCGCCGTGGGGATCTTCGCGTTCGACGGGCGAGCCGGCGCCGTCGCCGCATGCGCCATCGCCGGTCTGATCGCCGGACTGCTCTACGGCACGATCGTGGGTTCGTTCGCCGGCTTGGAATCACCCGATCCGGGACAGGAACCCTCCGAGACGCCCCATCCGTTGTCGGAACCCGCCGTGGACGAGGAGCACGAACCGCACCTCCCCGGTGAGCGCGGCACGCATCGGGCGGAGTGACCGGAGGTCCTCTTCGGGGGTGGATCTCGGTCGCGCGATCCGGTCAGCTCGCGTCCTCGACGCGCCGGAACACCGGCACGGCGAACCAGGAGATGCCCAGGACGAGGAGGACGACGAGGCTCACCGGGATCGCGGCGACGACACCGTAGAGCACGTTCGTGATGAGGAAGATCACGGTGGCCATCGCCAGCGTGAGCAGCGCCAGACCCACGATCGCGAAGGTGTTCGACAGACGCAGCATCTGCTCCTTGTCCCCTTGCCGGAAGCGGATCCGGTGGTAGGCGGCGGGCATCGTGAGCGCCCCCGTGGCGCCCACCGTCAACAGGACCGTGGCGAAGTACACGAACCTGTCGGTCGAGGTCACGTCTTCGAACCCGCTCGAGAAGGGAACGGTGAGGAGGAAGGCGAGCAGGACCTGCACACCCGGCAGGATGACGCGGAGACCGTTCAACAGCTCGATCAGCTCGCGGTC
>JBOGVC010000034.1:0-4588 GCA_050695275.1 Actinomycetota bacterium
TGCCGTCGGTGACCTTCATCGCGATGCCGATCCCCTGCGGGAGGGACGTCGCGCACACGAGCCCCTCGGCCCCCTCCTTCGCGATCACCGAACCGCCTCCCGCCGTGATGACATCGGTGTCCAGGCGACGCGTGCCGCCCACGAAGTGCGGGGCGGCGAGGATGCCGCGCACGACCCTGTCGGTCGCCGATGCGAGCCGTCCCATCCGGTCCGGAGCGCCGAGCCGAGCGAACATCGTGGCCATCGCCCTGAGCGGCATGCCGTGGACGGGGATCCCGCAGCCGTCCACGCCGATGATCGGGCGCTCGACATCCGCGGCGGCGATCACCGCTCGCAGGACACGTCGCTGGACGGGATGGCCCGGCGCTCGGTACGTGGCGAGATCCCACCCACGGCGGGCGGAAGCGACCAGCAGCCCCGCGTGGTTCCCCGAGCAGCCGTCCCAGATCCGCGCACGGGCTCCCTTGGTGGCGCGGTCACGCGGGGTCTTGAGGGCGGCGACCGGCACCGGCCCCCGCCGCAGCAGGCGCCGCACGGCTGCCACGTGGACGGCTTCGCCCGAGTGGGACGCGCACATCACGGCGACCTGGTCATCCGGGAGATCCGGCTCGTCCATCGCCGAATACGAGACGGCGCCCTGCAGCGGCTTCTCGCAGGAGCGACCGAACAGGATCCGCTCGGGATCGCCGGCCGCGGCGCGGAGCCTGCCGTCGGCGTCGCAGACGGCGACATCGCCTGTGTGCACCGATTCGACGAGCCCGTTGCGGACGACGTGCACGAGCTCGGCGGGAGCGGTCATCGGGGCCGAAGCCTACCGACGCCCGTCGAGGGCGGCCGGGCTCAGCCCGTGGCGAAGGACGGCGCGCGGCGCCGGTCGGAGAGGACGAGGACGTCCTCCTCCGCGGCGAGCTCCTCGAACGCCTCGACGCAGTCCGGGTCGAACTGTGTGCCGGAACCGCCGCGGATCTCCGCGACGGCCTCGTCGAGAGAAAGCGCCGAACGGTAGGGCCGGTCGCTCGTCATCGCGTCGAACGAGTCCGCGATCGCGAAGATCCGGGCGGCGAGCGGGATGTCCTCTCCACGGAGTCCCGACGGGTATCCGTTCCCGTCGAAGCGCTCGTGATGGCACCGGACGATCTCGACCGCCTCGCCCATGAAGGGGATGGGTTCGACGATCCGTGCGCCCTGGTTCGGATGGGATCGCATGACGACCCATTCGAGCTCCGTGAGCGGGCCGGCCTTGCAGAGGATCGACTCGGGGATGCCGACCTTCCCGATGTCGTGGAGGAAGAACCCGTAGGCGACCTCCGGCCGCTCCGCGAGCTCCGGGTCCACCTTCCGGGCGAGCGCGAGACCGTAGTGCGCCGTGCGATCGAGGTGCCCGCGCGTGGTTGGGTCCTTAGCTTCCACCACGTGCGCGAGGGACTTCATCGTGGCCACGTACATCTCGCGGGCGCTCTCGAGCGCGTGCTCCAACTCCCGTCGGCGGATCCGCTCCGCCGAATACAGGACGCCGACCTCTCGCGCGAACACCTTCAGCTGGTCGTGCAGGGACCCCGCCTCGGGATCCTCGACGGGATCACGGGAGACTGCCTGGGATCCCCCTCGTTCGAGATTCATGTTCGCCCGGTCCTCGTTATCCCCAGTTGTGGAGAAGCGGGGCACACGTTCGCACGGGTCCCTGGAGCGGGGTATCGGGCGACCGGGGGGTTCGTCGGCGGCAGCTGGGGGACGCCACCAGACCGCCGCGAAGCCCTAGCTGAGCGCCAGGCTCGGATCCTCTTTGTACCGCCGTTTCAGCTCGTCCTGCAGCGCGTCGAGGACCCGGTGCACATCGGTGCGTTGTGCCGAAACCTCCCGTTCCTCACCCGCCAGCAACTCGATGGCTTCCTCCAGCTTGGGATCGTCCAGCTCCGTGGGATCGCTGATGCCTGCATCAGCAACCAGGCGCTCGATCCGGCGGCGGGCGAGGAGCATCTCCTCCTCGGGCAGGGTGACGTGCATCGCTTCGCCGCGGGACGTGGCGGGCTCGTCGGACGCGAGGATCTCCGACAGTCGGTCCACCAGCGGCCGGTGGTCGTCGCTCCCTCGGGAGGCCAGCTCGGCCTTCAGGATCTCGGCGCGGCCCTGGACGAGCCGGCGAAGCAAGGAGAGGTATTCACGCTCCGCCATGCATTCGTCGCGGAGCGCCCGCACGTCCTCGAGCGACTTGGAATCGATCCCCTCGAGGTAGGACGGCTCGCGGATCCGATCGATGCGGCGGTTGCCCGGGTGGTCCTCGTCCACGCGGCGATGCTACACCCGGCTCCCGCGCTCAGCAGACCGCGAGGAGCGCGCCGTACGGGTTCACCGCAGCCCCGCCGCTCGGGTGGTACTCGAAGTGGAGATGGTTGACGGTGGTGGTCCCGGTCGAACCGACGTAACCGATCACCGTCCCCGCTGCCACGCGCCCCATCGTCCCGTAGCTGGACAGATGCGCGTAGAACGACCAGTCCCCTCCGCTGTCGTGCTCCAGGACCACCCCCAGCCCCCCCAGGACGCTGGAAGCCGAGCGGGCGTTCCCGGGCGCCACCGCCACCACGGGTGTGCCGGCGGCGGCGATCAAGTCGATGCCCTGATGGGTGCGGCCACCGGGCCGCGGCCATCCGAAGGAGTCCACGAACGACGTGCTGCCGGCCACCGGACACGTCTGGATCGCGCCCGTGCCGGTGATCGAGACGGAGCCACCGCCCCCGAGGTTCAGGCTCCGTTCGTCGGCGGCCTCCAGCTCTGCCTCGAGCTCCTGCACGACGTCGCTGAGGTGTTGGACCCGCTCGTCGATCGCCGCCCGTTGGGCCTCCAGCTCGGCGACGGCTTGGGCCTCCTGCCGAGCTGCCATGCGGAGGCGCGCCTCCTGGCGCCGCATCTCTTCCGTGGCCACCGCCACCCGCGTGGCGAGATCGGCGTCACCCTGCACGACGCTCTGCGTGTACTGCAGGCGGTCGGTGGCGTCTTCGATCGAGTCCGACGTCAACACGGCGCCGATCGAGAACGACCCGCCCGACATGAACGCCGCCGCGACGCGGTCGTTCAGGTTCCTCCGGATCCTCGCGAGCTCGTCCCCGAGGCGATCGATCTCTGCCTGGGCCGCGGAAGCGGCATCCCGGGCGCGCGCGAGCCGCGCTTCGGTCTCCTGCCAGAGACCCGTGACCCTCTCGAGCTCGGCCTCGGCGGCATCGAGCCGCGCCTCCGCAGCGTCGAGCTCGGATCCGGTGTCCGCCCAGGCGGGGATCGCGGTGACCGCAGCGGCGCTCAGGATGAGCGCGAGGGCGGTCCTGATCACTCTGCGGGAAGGTGCCGTGGCTGGTGCCTCCCTGTGCATTCGACGGGGCATCGACGGCGCGATCGAGGCTACCAGCGAGCCGGGCTGTGGCTCAACCCACCTCGGCCGGTCAGCCGGGAGGTCGCACGCCGGGCCCTATCCTTGCGCCCGTGGAGCTGCATCCTCCCTTCCTGACCGGCCGGCTCGTTCGGCTCCGGGCGCCCGAGCCCTCCGACGACGTCCTGAACGAGCTCTTCAACGACCACGGCGTGCGGAGCGGCCTCGGAGCGCCGTTCCCGCAGCCCGTCGAGTCGTTCCACGACTGGATCGAGTCAGCCCGGAAGAAGGACGACCACATCAACCTCGCGATCGAACGGCTCGACGAGCCGGGCGCGATCGGCATGTGCGACTTGATGAAGATCGAGGCGCCCACCCGGACGGCGGAGATGGGGGTCTGGATCGGCAGGCCCTGGTGGCGCGGCGGCTACGGCACCGACGCCGTGCGGACGATCTGCCGGTTCGGCTTCGACCACGTGAACCTGCACCGCATCTCGCTGTTCGTGAACGCCGACAACGCCCACGCGATCCGGACCTACGAGAAGGTGGGGTTCGTCCACGAGGGGAGCCTCCGCGAGGCCACGTTCGCCCACGGTGGGCGCGTCGACCTGCTCGTGATGGGACTCCTCGCGGGTGATCTTCGAGAGGAGCCCTAGCCCCGCATCGCTTCGATCAGGATGTCGGCGACCTCGGGCCGCGAGAACTCCTGCGGAGGCCGCTCGCCGTCGCGCAGCATCTCGCGCACCTTCGTTCCCGAGAGGGAGACGCGCTCCTCCTCACCGTGGGGGCAGGTCTTCGGTGACGCCATCCCCTCGCAGCGGTTGCACCAGAAGGAGTGCTCGAACATCAGCGGCGTGATGCCGAGCTCGCCCGGCTCGAACCGCTCGAAGATCTTCTGGGCGTCGTACGTGCCGTAGTAGTCGCCCACGCCGGCGTGATCGCGGCCGACGATGAAGTGCGTGCAGCCGTAGTTCTTCCGGCAGATCGCGTGCCAGATCGCCTCTTTCGGCCCCGCGTAGCGCATCGCCGCCGGGAACACCGAGACCATGGCCCGGTCCTTCGGGTAGTAGCCCTCGAACAGGGCCTCGTAGCAGCGCATGCGTACGTCCGGTGGGACGTCGTCGGCCTTCGTGGCTCCGACCAGCGGATGGACGAGCAGCCCGTCGACGATCTCGAGGGCACACTTCTGGATGTACTCGTGGGCCCGGTGGATCGGGTTCCTCGTCTGGA
>JBOGVC010000035.1:0-10235 GCA_050695275.1 Actinomycetota bacterium
TCGGATACGGATCCCGCTCGATGTCCACGTCCGGTCCACCCACCTCGCCCATGAGCTCCGTTGCGAGCGTCTCGGCCGGCCCGTGAACGAGCACCCAGTCGATCCGGTCGTTGACCTCGTCCGGCACCGACTCGAGCGTGCCGGGCGGCGTCCACGTGAATCCGGGCACCGCCACCGGATCCGGATGGATCTCGCGGTACGAATCACGGAACCCCGCTTCAGCCAGGGCCGCCGAGACCGGCCAGGAGACGGGAAACCGCACCTCCTCGCGGACGGCATCGACGGCCGGGGTCCAGTCGAGGTGCGACGGCGAGTTGAAGTCGCCGGTGAGGAACACGGGGATACCGGCGCCGGCCAGGTCGGGAAGTACCTGGAGTTGCGGCTGGATCGCCGGCAGGCGCGTCGTGCGCTCGAGGTCGAGCACCTCCTCACGCGGCACGCCGTCCCGCACCCAGTACGGACCGTACGGATCGGACGGGAGGTGCACGTTCGACATCGCGACGAACCGTCCGGACGCCACCTCCGCGAGTGCGTACACCCCATTCGCGCCGGGCGGGTCGATCAGTGGGAAGCGGGAGATCAGTTGGAGCCTCGGCTCGCAGTACCAACCGAGTCGATCGGCGATCACGCACTCATTCGCCGTTCCCTCCTGGAAGCCGATGATGTCGGGATCCGCCGCCTCGATCGCAGACACCACGTGCGCCATCGTCTCCGGGCACCCCGCCTTGTCCACACACCACTGGCCCGTGTCCAGGTTCCACTCGTCCCCGCCGTAGAAGATGTTCATCGTCATCACCTTGACGGTGACGGGAGCCGCTCTCGCCGTCGGCGTGAACAGCATGAACGCCAGACCGAGCGCGGAGCTCAGGGCGAGGAGGCGTCGAGGCATCCGGGTGTCCTCCTGGACGTCGTCGGGGGAACGCTCGCAGGAGCCTATCCTGCGCCTGGGGTAAACGAACAGGGCCCGCTGTGGCTCTGTACGCGCGTGGAGACCGCGAGACCTACAGTCCGGCTGATGAAGACCGAGCCCGGGCATGCCGGTGGGGACGCATCGACGTCGGCGTTCGAGCAGCTCTACCGGGATTCGGGGCCGGCGCTGTGGCGAGCCGTCTACGGGTTCGCGGGGGGACGGCGGCAGGTCGCGGAGGACGCCGTCGCGGAGGCCTTCGCGCGGGCGATCGAGCACGCCGACGAGATCCGCTCGCCACTCCCCTGGCTGTACCGAACCGCGTTCCGCCTCGCTGTGCGCGAGCTGCAGCGGGAGCGGCGTCTGCCCCCCGAGCTCCCCGACGTCGCCCCGGGCATCGATCCGGGAGAGGTCCACGATGTTCTGGTGGCGCTCGCTGAGCTCTCCACGAATCAGCGAGCGGCGATCCTGCTCCACGACGAGGAAGGCTTCACCGGCCCGGAGATCGGCCGGTTGCTCGGCATGTCGGCCGCCACCGTCCGCGTCCACCTGTTCCGCGGGCGGCGGCGGCTGCGCGCCCTGCTGGGGACCGAGGAGGAGAGCGATGACTGAGCGCTGGCAGCGGGAGCTGACGAAGCTGCGGGGGGGTGCCCCTCCCGACGATCTCTGGGATCGGGTCGGCGAAGGCCCGCGGATGGAGCCGATCGGCGAGCCGCGACGGTCCCGCATCGCGGCCGTCTTCGCGCTCCGTGCGTTCGGGTCGCTCGGCGGCGTCGACCGCACCTTCACCGGGCCCGAGGTCCTGTCCGTCCCCGCGGTCGGAGAGACGGCCCCGACGTTCCTCCCCGACGGACGCCCCATCTTCGTCGTCCACCACGAGGATGGCACCCTCTCTGTGGTCGACGCGTTCTCGCCTCACCGAGCCTTCGGATTCGAGGAGCTCGTGGTCTGGTGCCCCACCACCCGCCATTTCGTCGAATGGGCCCACGAGGCGCACTTCGATGAACGAGGGGCGTGGCACTCGGCGGGACCCGCGCCGGAGAGCCTGGTGGCCTATCGCTTCGAGGTCGTGGCCCGCGACGCGAACGGCGCGCCGAGGCAGATCCGCGTCGGCGATCCGCTCCCGCCCGACCCCACACGATCCGCGTCGGAGACGAGCCCCGACCGGCCTCCCTTCTGCCCGCCCGACGACGCGTTCGTGACTCACTCGATCGATCCGGCCACCATCTACGACGAGCCCGTCGACGCGCTGGCGGATGCCCCCGAGGGTTGGGTCGCGGTCCGCGGCACGCTGCACGTCGACGACGGGGACGCGTTCACGCAGCTCTGCGCCGAGGTCGCCGACGGGGCCTGCGTCAACGGCGTCCCGGTGCGCGGCCTGGATACCGTCCGCTTCCTCCTGGAGATCATCCGGAAGTACCCCGGTGAGACCGGGTACGACGAGCCGCAGGTATGGCTGGTGCGCGTCCGGGACGGGCTGATCGACGACCCCGCGATCGCGGGCTTCCTGAACGGCGCCGGCAGCGGCGTCCACGGCTAGCGCCCCTTTCCACCGGACGTCGTAACGTCGGAGCCGGATGCGTGCACGGGAGGGCGTGAGCTCAGGAGCCACGACCGCGGACACGCGCGCCGACGCGCGCGCACCCCGCCGAATCGCCGGCGCGATGGTCGGCGTGCTCGCCGGTGGCGTCGCGGTCGGCGCCGCTGAGCTGCTGGCGGCCCTCTTCGGACCCGGTTCGTCGCCGATCGTCGCCGTGGGAGGAGCAGCGATCGACGCGAGCCCGGAATGGCTGAAGTCGTTCGCGATCCGGACGTTCGGCGAGCGAGACAAGCTCGCGCTCCTCATCGGGATCGGGGTCGTGCTCGCCGTCGTCGCGGCCGTCCTGGGTTCGATGTCGCAGCGGCGGCCGCGCCTCGCGATCGGCGGGCTGGTGGTCCTCGGGGCGATCGGCGCGGCCGCCGCCGTCACCCGGCCCGCCAACGACCTGAGCGACGCGATCCCGTCGATCGCGGGAGCGGCCGCGGGCGTCCTCACCGCTCGCCTGCTCATGGCCGCGGCCGGGAGGCCGATGGGCAGCCGCGCGGACGTCCCTCCGTCGCCGGTGATGCGGAGCGTCGATCGCAGACGGTTCCTCCGGGCGGGTGTCGCGGCCGCGGGGATCGCGACGGTGGCGGGCGGTCTCGGCCGGCTCCTCTCGAGCCGCGCGTCCGCGGCCGCGTCGCGAGCGGGCACGCTGATCCCCACGCCCGCTGATATCGGCCCACCGCCTCCGGCGGGCGCGGATCTCGGGGTCGCCGGCGTGGAGCCGTTCCTCACACCGAACGAGACGTTCTATCGCGTGGACACGGCGCTCTTCGTGCCCGCGATCGACGCGGAGTCGTGGACGCTCCGCATCCACGGGATGGTCGACCGCGAGCTCACCCTCGGCTTCGACGACCTCCTCGCGCGGCCGATGATCGAGCGCGACATCACGATCGCCTGCGTTTCGAACGAGGTCGGCGGGCCCTACGTGGGTAACGCGCGCTGGATCGGTGCTCCGCTCGCCGACCTCCTCCGAGATGCCGGCGTCCATCCGGAGGCGTCGCAGATCGTGTCACGCTCTTCCGACGGATTCACGATCGGCACGCCGACCTCCGTCGTGATGGACGGACGGGACGCGATGCTCGCGGTCTCGATGAACGGCGAACCCCTGCCGCTGGAGCACGGGTTCCCGGTGCGGATGCTCGTGCCCGGTCTCTACGGCTACGTCTCGGCGATGAAATGGCTGATCGACCTCGAGCTCACGACGCTCGACGCGTACGACGCCTACTGGATCGAGCGGGGATGGGCCAAAGAAGCGCCGGTCAAGACGCAGTCGCGGATCGACACGCCCGGGTCCGGAGCACGGCTCGCGCCCGGCCCCGTCGCGGTGGCGGGGGTGGCGTGGGCGCAGCACCGCGGGATCGACCGCGTCGAGGTGCGGGTCGACGAGGGAGCGTGGGAGCCGGCCGAGCTGGGCGCGGAAGACACGATCGATACGTGGAGGCAGTGGGTCTATCGATGGGATGCCATAGCCGGCTCACATGCGCTGGCCGTGCGTGCCACCGACGGCGAGGGCGAGACGCAGACGGAGGAGCTCGTCCCGCCATACCCGGACGGTGCGACGGGCCATCACACGGTCCACGTCGAGGTCGAGTAGCCGCCCGTCAGTCGTCGTCGGCGCCGTCGTCGTCCGACCCCGTCGAACCTTCGTCTTCCTTGGCATCGTCCGCGGCGTCACCGATCACGTCGAAGTTCGCGTCGAGCGCCACCTCGACGACACTGCCGTCGTCGAGCCGGATCTCCACCCCATACGCGGCCCCGTCGTCACCGACCTCGGTCTCGAGCACCGTGCCTCCGCCCGTGTGCGCCAGCGCCGCGGCCGTGGCCCGGTCCAGCGCCGAACCGGTCAACGGCTGGTCGTCGTCGCCGGCCGAGGCGATCGCGAAGCCGGTCCCGCCGCCCACGGCGGCGATCGCCAGCACCGCTCCTGCGATCCATCGCTTCCTGCTCATCTGCATCGCGCCGCTCCTCTCTTCTCGGGTCTCGGGATCCTGGTCCCATGGCCCATCCTCCCGAAAGGGCGTGAGAAGACCATGAGAGGTGGGTCAAACCGGGAGGTCCAGCCCGACCGCGGCGCCTCCTCCCTCGAGGTTGCGAGCGGTCGTCGAACCACCGTGCGCCTGGGCGACGGCCCGCACGATCGCGAGGCCGAGTCCCGCCCCGTCGACCGCCCGGTCGTCGTCCGCGCGAGCGAACGGCTCGAACGCTCGCTCGAGCAGCTCCGGCGGGAACCCGGAGCCGGTGTCGCTCACGACGATCCGAGCCCGGGCGCCGTCGCGGTCCGCGCGGACCTCGACCGTGCCACCGCGCCCGACGTGTCGCAGAGCATTGTCGACGAGGTTCTCCACGGCCTGGCGAACCCGATCGGCGTCGACCCGGGCTCGCACGCTCGAGCCGGAGGTCCGGAGGTCGACCCCCCCGTCTCGGGCACGCCCGGCGAACTCCGCCGCGACACGCCCGATGATGTCCGACAGATCGACGTCGGTGCGGTGCACCGGGAGATGCCCGTGGTCCGATCGAGCCAGCACCAGGAGGTCTTGCGTCAGTCGCCGGATCCGTTCGGTCTCCTGGGAGATGCTCCGGAGCGCCGCTTCCAGCTCTTCGCGGGTGCGCGGCTCCTTCAACGCCAGGTCCACCTCCGCCTTGAGGACGCCGAGCGGGGTCCGCAGCTCGTGGCTGGCCTCGTCCACGAGCCGCCGTTCGCGATCGAGCGCTTCGTGCATCCGATCGAGCATCTCGTTGAGGGTCTCGGCGAGGCGCTGGAGCTCGTCGCCGGTCTCGGGCACGCGCAGGCGCCGGTCGGGCTCGCTCGTGGAGATCGCCGACGCTTCCGACCGGAGCTCCTCGACGGGACGAAGCGCGGCTCCGGCGAGCACCCATCCCACGAAGGAGAGCGCGAGGAGCAGAACAGGACCCCCCAAGCCGACGAGCGTCGCGAGCCGAGCGACCGCCTCGTTCTGATCCTCGACGTCCACACCGACGACGAGGATCCCGCCGTCGACGGGTGACGCGAGGATCCGGGCCGGGACGCGCTCCTCGGACGTCGTGACCTCGCGGTCGAAGGATCGAGGTGCACGAAGGCTGCTGGTCACCGTCGCGGGAAGGAGCGGCGCGTGGAGCCCGCCGCTCGTCACGAGGGTTCCGTCGCGATGGATGTACTGCGCGAACACCTCGTCCGAGGACGCCACGGCAGCGACAGCGGAAGCCGGATCGTCTCGCATCGAGAGCGAGAGGGTCAGCAACCCCTCGTCGACGGTCCGTCGCATCTCGGCGCGGAAGCCGAGGAGGAGTGCCGCGACGGCCACCGCCAGGACGATCAGCGTCATGCCGGCGAAGACGAGCGTGAGCCGCGTTCGGATCGGCACACGCATCAGGGCTCCTCCCGGAGGCGATACCCGACCCCCCGGACCGTTTCGATCGAACGCTTCCCGAACGGCCGGTCGACCTTCTCCCGGAGGTAGCGGACGTACACGTCGACCACGTTCGAATCCCCGTCGTAGGCGAAATCCCAGACGTGCTCGAGGATGCGCGTCCGCGAGAGCGCCTCGCCCGGATGACGGAGGAAGAGCTCGAGGAGAGCGAACTCCTTCGGCGTCAGCTCGATCTCCCGGTCGCCACGACTGACGCGGTGGGTGGCCGGATCGAGCGCGAGGTCACCCGCGGTGAGGACGGGCGGACGCTCCGACGGACCACGCCGCTGGAGCGCACGGACGCGGGCGAACAGCTCGTCGAAGGAGAACGGCTTCGTGAGGTAGTCGTCGGCGCCGGCGTCCAGCCCCGCGACGCGGTCCCGGACCCCGTCCCGCGCCGTGAGCATCAGGATCGGCGCCCACCGGTCCGCCGCGCGCAAGCGGCGGCAGACCTCGAACCCGTCGATGTCGGGGAGCATCACGTCGAGGAGGATCACGTCGTACTCGTTCTCGGTCCCGAGCCACGCGCCGTCTTCGCCGGTGCCGGCCACGTCCACGGCGAAGCCCTCCTCCTGCAGCCCGCGCCGCAGGAGGGCAGCCATCTTGGACCCGTCCTCGATCACGAGCGCCCGCACGTCGTGCTCAGCATGCCCCAATCAGATGAGGGACGGATGAGAGCCGGCGGTTAGGTCGGTCGCCGCCCCATCCGGATCCCGAGCGAGAGCCGCTCCCCCTCTTTCGGGCCATGCACGAGGTGGAATGGACGACCGTCGCGGTGGCCCGCGAGGCCCGGCCCGCGCATCAGCACGAGGTCGCCGGGACCGGCGATCCACCGCTCCACGATGTCGTCCGGGTCGCGGGATCCGCAGATCGCGAACGGCGCTCGACCGTAGACGGTGACCACGACCACCAGCCGTCGGTACCACTTCCCGTCCATGTGCGGCGTGATGCCGATCGAGCCCGGCACGTAGTGGGCGATCCCGACCTCGTTCGGGGTCCACGTCACCGTTCCTCGGAGACCACCGCCGTCGGCGCGGACGCGATCCCGGATGCGCCGGCACAGGCTCGAGAGCAGCGGGAAGGACGGAGCGGGGATATCGACGTCGTAGCCGTCGATCTGCTGCCGGACCGGCCCGAACGACTCCCCGAACGGCCGGAATGGCCCGGCGGCGATCTCCCCTCTGAGCGCCTCGAGGAACCCGGCCGAGACGGCCGAGGGCACCCGCGCATGCCCGACGTGAGCGCACGCGCGGAGCGCCGATCGGAGATCGAGGCCCGGAGCGAGAGCATCTCCCTGCGCCATGTCTCCCGATGATGCCGCGGGCGCTACAGATCCGTCATCGCTGGCAGCATCCGCCGGCGCCGGAACGCGAGCACCGCGATCGCGAGGGTCACGAGCAGGATCGCGCCGACGACCCACGGATCGAACGGCGTCCTTCCCGTCTCCGCTTCGCGCGATCGAGCGGAGGCCAACTGCGTCTCGAGCCGGTCGATCTCGCCGGCCAGCTCGATCCGCTCCTGGCTCCCGAAGGCGAGCTGTGCCTCGAGCTCACCCTCCGCGTCCTCCAGACGGCGCTCCGCCCTGCGAGCCTCACGGCGCGCGCCGAACAGCTGGCTCCGGAGCCGGTCGTTCGCGGCCAGGAGCTCGGCCTCCCGGCGCGTCTCGACGATCGACAGCGACCCGCTGAGGGACTCGCGGAAGCCCGAGATCGTGCACGGATCGTTGCACACCCCGATCTCGTACCAACCCGGATCGAGGTCGGGCACGGTGAACGCCATCTCGAACTCGTAGGACCCGTCCTCCTCCATCACCGACACGGTCCCGAGCCGGACCGCGCCCATCGGGAGGGCAGATCCCTCCTCGACCGCTGCTCCCTGCGGCAACGCGAAGACGTAGAAGGGTCCCTCCTCGAGCAGATGCTCCTTCCTCGGTGGGATCGACACGTACGTGACGGCGTGTCCCTCGTCGCCGGCGACGTAGTACGTGCGATCGAACTCCAGGTACGCGCCGCCGTTGGCGACCGCGCCGGGAGGCGAGATCAGCACCATCGCGCCGATCATCGTCGTCAGGAGTAGCGTCCGGATCCCGCGCATCGTGCGACCTCCTCCGCTCGAACGTCCACGCGAGAGACCGGAGCGGCTCTCCGAAGGTTCCGCGCCGAGGGAACTTCGGCCGGACGCCCGGGGTACATGGGATGAGTCGTCCGACCCGAGACCACGCGATCAGGACGGCTCGGGAGGAGGTGGCGCGATGCGCGCCCGCACGATCGTCGTCACGGTGCTCTCGATGACCGCCGTCGCGTGCACCGCACCGGACGATCGACCAGACACGACGGAAGGATCGGTGGGTGCGATCGAGGACGTGCTGGTCCTCGGCGCCGACGACGGGACGGTGACGGTCGGTTCGTCATCCGGTGTCGTGCTGTCCGCCGGCCGGCGCCAGCTGGCATCCCCGGACGGCTCCCGGTTGTATTCGACCGTCCGGAGCGATGGATCGACGACCCTCGAGGCACGGGACTCGTCCACCGGCGACGTCATCTCCACCACGAGCCTCCGAGGCACACTCGACGTTCGGGTGGCGTCGCTGACGGGTCGCGCGGTCGCCCTGATGGCCCCCCTCCCACTGGGTGTCGAGAGCACGTACGCGCTCCCGCGGGCGCACACGACGATCGTCGTCACCGATCCGACCGGCGACGGCGAAGCCCGCCGCTACCGGCTGACCGGGAACTTCGAGCCGGAGGCCTTCTCGGTCGACGACACGCGCCTGTTCCTGATCCAGTACCTCCCCGCGGAGGCGCCGACCGCCTACCGGGTCACCTTCCTCGATCTCGGGAGCGGCGGTGTCCGCTCGGTGTTCGGCCGGTTCAAGACCCCGCCGGAGCGCATGCCCGGCATCCGTCTCGCGCAGCTGTTCGACCCGGCCACCGAACAGCTCTACACCCTGTACACGAATCGCGCCGCCGAGTACGGGAAGGGCTCCTGGGCGGATGCGTCGTACGGCGGGCAGGAGGTGAGCTTCGTCCATGTCCTGAACCTCCGGAAGGGGTGGGCGTACTGCGCCGGCCTCCCGCGCGCGCTCTGGGGTCAGCCGGCGCGAGCGCAGGCCCTGGCGCCCTCTCCCGACGGTCGCTCCCTCTACATCGTCGACTCGATGCGAGGGAGGATCGCGGAGATGAACACGAAGACCCTCGAGATCACCCGGTCCGAACGGATCGATCTGGGACCGCTCGAGGGTGGGAGCACGTCGGCACGGATGAGCGCCGACGGGAGCACCCTGTTCGTGGGTGACGGGGGATCGTCCCTCGCACGTGTCGACACCGTGACGCTCCGGATGACCGGGCGCTGGCCGATGCCGGACGAGGTGAGCAGCCTGGCCTTGTCGGAGGACGGAGCTCGCCTCTACGCCGCCCTCGGGGGCCTGGTCACCGTCGTGGACACCCACACGGGTGATGCGACCGGGACGCTGGCGTTCGGTGGGGTCGAGTCGATCCTGCACGTCACGACGCCGTAGATCCCATGGAACCCGTGGGAGGTGGGGCCGGTCTCCTTGCCGATGGGCGGACGAGGGCGCATCGTGAGCGCCGGACCCCCGACCGGGCGCGTGGGGCGGCGCCGGCGCCCGCGCTGCCGTGTCGGGACGAGCTGAGAGGAAGCGGGTGCGGGATCCGGATCCGCGAACGGTGCAGCGTGCGCGCCGCGGCGACCTCCTCGCGTTCGAGGATCTCGTCCGCGAGTTCCAGGCGGATGCCTTCCGTTTCGCCTGGCACCTCACGCGCGATCGCCAGCTGGCGGAAGACGCCACCCAGGAGGCCTTCCTCCGTGCCTTCCGGTTCCTCGGGGGCTTCCGGGGGGACCGGAAGTTCGGGTCGTGGCTGTTCAGCATCGTGCGGAACTGCGCGTTGGATGCGCTCCGCAGCAGTCGGAGGTCCGACGCGCCGTGGGAGGACCAGATGGCCTCGGGGAGCGTCGCCGACCCCTCGGCTCGCGCTGAGCTCGAGGCCGCCCTCCGATCCGTCTCGGCGGAACACCGGGAGGCCTTCCTCCTCGTCGAGGTGTTCGGCTTGTCGTACCAGGAGACGGCCGACGTCCTCGGCATCGCCGTTGGCACGGTGAAGAGCAGGATGTTCCGGGCGCGGCAGGCGCTCTGCCACGCGATCGCGGACGAGGAGGAGGCGACGTGAACTGCGACGCGGTGCAGCTCGTCCTGTCCGCCCGGATGGACGGTGATCGCGTGCCCGCGCGACAGGCGGCCGCCGCCGTCGCGCACGCCGAGACGTGCACCCGCTGCCGGGCCTTCGGCGAACGGTCCGCGCGGATCCGCAGCGCGGTGCGGATC
>JBOGVC010000036.1:0-14137 GCA_050695275.1 Actinomycetota bacterium
ACCTTGACCAGGCCACGGTAGCTGGTGCGCCCGCCGCCGCGTGAGATCGACTTCGAGACGATGTTCGAGGTCGTGTTCGGGGCGACGTGGACGATCTTGCCGCCGGCGTCCTGGTGCTGACCCGGGCCGGCGAAGGCGAGCGAAAGGATCTCACCGTGAGCGCCGGGCTCCATCAGGTAGACGCTCGGGTACTTCATCGTCAGCTTGGAGCCGAGGTTGCCGTCGACCCACTCCATGACCGCGTCCTGGTAAGCAGCGGCGCGCTTGGTGACGAGGTTGTAGACGTTCGTCGACCAGTTCTGGATCGTCGTGTAGCGGACGCGGGCGCCCTTCTTCGCGACGATCTCCACGACCGCGGAGTGCAGCGAGTCGCTCGTGTAGATCGGCGCGGAGCAGCCCTCGACGTAGTGCACGTAGGAGCCCTCGTCCGCGATGATCAGCGTCCGCTCGAACTGCCCCATGTTCTCGGCGTTGATCCGGAAGTAGGCCTGCAGCGGGATATCCACGGCCACGCCCGGCGGCACGTAGATGAACGAGCCTCCCGACCACACCGCGGTGTTCAGCGCCGCGAACTTGTTGTCGTTGGGCGGGATGATCGTCCCGAAGTACTCCTTCACGAGGTCGGGGTAGTCGCGGAGCGCCGAGTCCATGTCGGTGAAGATCACGCCGATCTCGTCGAGCTCCTTCTTGATCTTGTGGTACACGACCTCGGACTCGTACTGGGCGCTCACGCCGCCCAGGTACTTCTTCTCCGCCTCGGGGATCCCGAGCTTGTCCCAGGTCCCCCGGATGTCCTCGGGGAGGTCCTCCCAGTTCTGCGCCTGCTTCTCGGTGGAACGGATGAAGTAGTAGATGTTCTCGAAGTCGATGTCGGACAGATCCGCGCCCCACCAGGGCATCGGGCGGCTCTCGAAGTGCTTCAGCGCCTTCAGCCGGTACTTGCGCATCCAGTCGGGCTCGCTCTTCAGCTCGCTGATCTCCTCGACGACCTGCGTCGAGAGACCTCGCTTGGGCTCGAAGACCGAGTGGGACGGGTCCTTCCAGTCGAAGCGGTATCCCTTGGAAAGCTCCTTGAGATGCTCTTCCTGGCTGACGGCCAATGTCACTCCCTCGGATCGACTTCGTACGGTCCCCTACAGGGTACCCGTTAAGTCTATCCAGCAGGTCGGATTCGTCTCACCCGTGCCTCGCGGCCACGTCCGCCGGATCCCAGCGATCGACCCGCCGCGCGAGCACCTTCGTGACCACGGACCCCACAACGACGGTCAGGATCACGTAGGCGACCGTGAGCGCGCTGAGATCCTCGTCGACCGCCGCTGCCGTCGCCAGTCCGGCGATCGCGATCGAGAACTCGCCCCGAGGGATCAGTGCGGCGCCGACGACCCCGCGGGCCTGCTCCTCCGAGCCGAGATGTCGGGCAGCCCACCACCCCGTCGCGTATTTCGTCGCCGACGTCACGATCCCGAGGAGCACCGCGATCCCCAGGACGGGCGGGATGGTCGACGGGTCGACCGAGAGCCCGATGAACGCGAAGAAGATCGCCGCGAACAGGTCGCGGAGCGGCCGGACGAGCGCCTGGGCGCCGGCCGCCGCAGGACCGGAGAGCATGATGCCCGCGAGGAGCGCACCCACGGCGGCCGAGAATCGCGCGACGTCGGCCACGCCGGCGATGAGGATCGCGAAGCCGAGGATCGACAGGAGCAGCGCCTCATCGGAGCGGCTGAACAGCATCTGGCTCAGCCCCACCTCGACACGCAGGGCCACGATCAAGAGGAGCCCGACGACGACGATCGCCAAGGCGGCGGCGGCCAGCGACGTAAGCGCCTCATCGCCGATCAACAGGGCAGCGAGCACGGGCAGGTAGACCGCCATGACCAGGTCCTCGATCACGGCGATCGTGACCACGAACCGGCTCGCGCCGCGCGCGTGCGGGCCTGCGTGCTCGAGCAGCTTCGCGGCCACACCCGAGGACGACACGTACGTGATGCCGCCCAGGAACGCGGCGGCGAGCGGACCCCACCCCAGGATGAGCCCCATCAGCAGGCCCGGCGTGAAGTTCAGGACCAGGTCGACCACTCCGGGCGCCGCGGACGCCTTCGCCGTCGCGAGCAGGTCGCGTGACGAGTGCTCCAGGCCGAGCACGAACAGGACCAGGATCAGGCCGATCTCGGCGCCGGTCTCAACGAACCCGTGGGTCGTAACGAGCGGCAGGATGCCGCCTTCGCCGAACGCCAGTCCGGCCAGCAGATACAGAGGAACGGTCGGCAGGTCGAACCGCGCAGCGATGCGCGCCAGCCCCGCGAGCCCGACGATCACGGCACCGAGTTCCAACAACCTCACGGAGCACGACCTCCGGACGCCAGCGCCATCGACCGAGTCTAGGAGTCGTTCTGATGGCCTCGCTTCCGGGTCGACGCGCTGCTACGGTCGCCCGCAACGACCGGAGGTGGAACGGATGGATGATGAGCAGCGGGTGAAGGGTCAGGTGGATCGTGCAGCGGCCACGGGAGCGTTCGTGGGTGGCGGCACGCTCTTCACGGAACCCGTTCTCGTCGTCAACCAGAAGACGAAGATCATCGAGCTCACGAACGAGTACTCGGTGTTCGATGCCGCCGGGAAGCAACTGGGCGCTGTCCGCCAGACCGGCCAGTCCACGCTCAAGAAGGCGCTCCGGCTGGTCTCCTCGGTCGACCAGTTCCTGACCCACACGCTCGAGGTCACCGACGCCGCCGGCGTCACGCAGCTCACGCTCACGCGACCACGGAAGGTCTTCAAGTCGACGATCGTCGTGGCGCGGCCGGATGGCAGCGAGGTCGGCCGCATCGTGCAGGAGAACATGGTCGGGAAGATCCGGTTCGGGATCGAGGCCGGTGGCAACCGGGTCGGAGGGATCCAGGGCGAGAACTGGCGGGCGTGGAACTTCGGGATCACGGACCAGGCCGGCACCGAGATCGGCCGCATCACCAAGACCTGGGAGGGGCTGGCCCGGACGGCCTTCACCACCGCCGACCACTACGTGGTGCAGATCCACAAGGAGCTGCCCGAGCCGCTGCGTTCGCTGGTCGTCGCATCGGCCCTCTGCGTCGATACCGCCCTGAAGCAGGACAAGCGCGGCTTCAACTGACGGAGCGCCGGCCCCGAACGAGGTCGACGCTCTCCAGGGTCGTTACCCGAGCTCCACCGGCGCGCCCACGAGCGAGCCGTATTCGGTCCACGAGCCGTCGTAGTTCTTGACGTTCTCGAAGCCGAGGAGCTCCTGAAGCGCGAACCACGTGTGCGATGAGCGCTCGCCGATCCGGCAGTAGGCGATCACTTCGCCCTCGCCGGTGATCCCCTCGGCCGCGTAGAGCTCGCGCAGCTCGTCCGCGGACTTGAACGTCCCGTCTTCGTTCGCCGCCTTCGCCCACGGGATGTTCGCCGCGCCGGCGATGTGGCCGGGGACCTGCGCCTGCTCCTGGGGGAGGTGGTCCGGGGCGAGCTTCTCGCCGCGGAACTCCTCCGGCGAGCGCACGTCCACGAACGTCGTGGCACCGGCCTTCTCCAAAACCTCGTCGCGGAGCGCTCGGATCTCGGGGCGCTCCGCCCCGGAGATCGAGAACCCCGTGGCCGGGTAGGACGGCGCGTCCTGGGTGAGCTCGCGGCTCTCCAGCTCCCACTTCTTGCGACCGCCGTCGAGCAGCTTGACGTTGTCGAACCCGCGGAGCTTCAGGAGCCAGTACGCGTAGGCCGCGAACCAGTTGTTGTTACCCCCGTAGAGCACGACCGTCGTGTCGGGTCCGACGCCTGCCGCCGACAACAGCTCGGAGAACCCTGCCTGGTCCTGGTAGTCACGGCCGACCTCCGTGTGCAGGTCCGTGGTCCAGTTCCATGCCACCGCTCCCCGCACGTGGCCCTTCTCGTAGGCGGCCGTGTCCTCGTCCACCTCGATCGCCCGCACCGCGGGGTCGTCGAGATGCGCCTCCAACCAGTCCGTGTCCACGAGCACCTCGGGCTTCGCGTACTCCGTCATCGCCTGCTCCCCTCTCTCCCCGATCCACGACGGGACCGGGAAACGCGTGAGCGGCCGCACTCGCGGCCGCTCGTGTCACCGGGATGTGCTTCCTCAGCTACGTCGACCGCGGGCGTAGCGATCCTTCGGCGCCTTCGAACAGCACAGCTTCGAGGGGATCATCGCTCCCACGACACCCAACTCCCTGGTCCGGATCACGTCGGATCCCACCCCTCAGGTCGGAAACTGCAGATGCAACGAGTATCCCAACCGCCGGGGGTGCGTCAAGGGGTCCTCCTTCAGGCCGCCGGGGCATCCGCCGATTGGGGTGGAAGCCCAGCTCCACGCGCGATCCGGGGGCCAGATCCATCGCCAGACCACAGGAGGACCACGTGACCGAACCGCAGCCTCACCCCGGGACGGAGGGAGGGCGCGACGCGCTGCTGATCCTGTCGAGGGCTGCAGCAGAGATGGCCCGCCTGCAGGACCAGGTGCCGGCGATCGCGGTTCGGACGGCCGTCCAGCTCGGGTACGACGGCGCCTCCTTCCGGGTGCTCGAGGACGATCAGTTGACCCACCGGCCGCTCGAAACAGCGGGCTCCCTCGAACATCACGACGACCTCCATCTGGTCTCCGCGCGGATGGCGGACCTGGTCCTGCAGCGGGGTGACACCGTCATGGCGAACACCGTCCCGGCGGCCGGCGAGGCTCCGCTGCCCTCGACCGATGGCGCGGCGGCCGCGGCGATCGCGAGCCCGATCTGGGTCGATGGGTGGGTCGCGGCGATCCTCGTCGCCGTCATCGAGGGAGGCGCCAGACCGACCCCGGATCAGGTCGCGTCGTTCGACCTCCTCGCGACGCGGGTAGGGCTCACGCTCGACAACGCGCAGCGCCTCGAAGAGCGACGGGACACCGTCGGTCGACTCGAGCAAGGCGACCGGCTCAAAGGCGAGTTCCTGACGACCATCTCCCATGAGATGCGGACGCCGCTCACGGTCCTGATGGGGAACGGGGTCACGCTGGAGGAGAACTGGGACGCACTCGACGAGGAGAGCCGGCTCGAGCTCGTGTCCGGGATGAACATGAACGTCCGCACCCTCGACGCGATGCTGACCAACCTTCTCGATTACGCCCGGATGGAGGCTGGTGAGCTGTGGGTCAGCTTCGAGCCGTTCGATATCTCGGGGGTGCTCGGTGCCGTCTGCGAGCGGATGGGGGGCTCCCTGGGTGACCGTCGTATCGTGACCGAGATCGAGCAAGGCCTCCTCGTCAGCGGCGACGTCGTCCTGATCCGCCGCATCCTGACCCACTTCCTCGCCAACGCGGCGATCCATACGCCACCGGGGACGACCGTCACGGCGTCATGCCACCGACGGGATGGAGAGGTGGTGGTCGAGGTCGCCGACGACGGCCCGGGGATCGCTCCGCAGGACCTCCCCTTCGTCGGCGAGCGCTTCTACCGAGGAGGGAACGTGAACACCCGGCCCAAGGGACTCGGCCTCGGGCTCGCGCTGGCGTTGGGGATCCTCGATCTGCACGGCAGCACGCTGCACGCCGGGAACGGGGTCGCGGGAGGCGCCCGGTTCTCGTTCTCGCTCCCATACGTGCCCGATCCCGCGCGCGATGCCGGATCGCCAGACGACCGCCCCACACCGACCCAGTACGCTCGGCACCATGGCCGGGCCTGACGTCGGCGACCCTGCTCCCGACGCGCTGCTGGTCGACCTCGAACACCGGGAGGTTCGGCTGTCCCGGCTCTGGAACGAACGCCCCGCGGTCGTGGTCTTCCTCCGCTACTTCGGATGCCCGTTCTGCCAGACGCAGGTCGTGAACCTCCGGAACGAGCACGACCGGATCCTGCGAGCGGGGGCGACCGTTGGGCTGATCGGTCACGGCGACCCTGAGGCGGCGATCGCGTTCGCCTCCTCCAAGGAACTGCCGTTCCCGCTCCTGCTGGACCGCGACCGCGGGACGTATCGCGCGTACGGGCTGATCCAGGGGAAGGCGATGCAGGTCCTCAGCCCCAGGGTCGCGCTCCCCTGGATCAAGGCCGAGCTGTCCGCCGAGACGCGCCAACGAGGTCTCGCGGGAGGCAGCTTCCTCCAGATGCCCGGCACGTTCGTGATCGATACGAGCGGCGTGGTCCAGGCACGGAGCGGGAAGATCCGGATGGCGCACCGGAATCGGGACTTCGCCGATGCGCCCTCGGTCGAACGACTGATCGAGGCTCTGGGCGGGACGGAACGGTCGGACTAGAACATCCCGAGGGCGGCCTTGGCCTCCTCCGACATCATCTCGGGACTCCAGGCCGGCCGGAGCACCATCTCGGGACGAACCTCCCCGATCCCATCCAGCGGAGCGAGGAACGCGCGCATCTGATCCTCGATCAGCGGCCCGATCGGGCACCCCATCGTCGTGAGCGTGTACTGGATGTCGACGTCGCCGTCCTCGGCCACGTCGACCTCGTACACGAGACCCAGGTCGACGATGTTGATGCCCAGCTCGGGGTCGATCACGCTCTTGAGCGCCTCGAGCACCTGATCCTCCGACGGCGCCGCCCCGTTCGTGCGCACGGCGGTGGCGGACGCAGGCTGAGGGGGCACAGCCCCGGGGGGCTCATGCGTTTGCGGTATAGAGGTTTCGGGCTCAGGCATGCATACCTCGGTCCAGATACGAACTATCCTAGGACCCAGACTACCGCCCCGATCGCCAAGGCACGCGACAGGGCGCGCCCCGGAGACCGAAGGGAGGGCCCACCCGACCGATGACTGGGATCCGAGCGTTGATCGTGGACGACCACCCCGTGACCCGGGAAGGCCTTCGGACCGCCCTCTCGATGTCGGATGACGCCGTCGAGGTCGTCGGCGAGGCCTCCAGCGGCCAGGAGGCGATCGACCAGGCGCGTGACCTGTCTCCCGACGTGGTCTTCATGGACGTCCGGATGCCGGGCATGGACGGGATCGAGGCGACCCGGAGGATCCGCGAGGCTTCTCCGGAGACGAGGGTCATCCTCATCACGATCGACGAGTCGCGAGGCGCGATCTCCGAGGCGATCCAGGCCGGCGTGTCGGGGTACCTGCTGAAGGACGCCTCACCCGACGCCCTCGTCGATGCCGCTCGCAACGCCGTCGAGGGCAACGCCGTGATCCACCCGCAGCTCACGAAGACCTTCATCGAGGAGGTCCACCTCGCCGAGACCGAGGGGAGGTCCACGCCGCTGTCCAAGCGCGAGCGGGAGATCCTCCAGAAGGTGGCCGACGGGGCCACGACGAGGCAGGTCGCGAGCGACCTGGGGATCTCCCCTCACACGGTGAAGACCCACCTCGAACGGATCTTCGAGAAGCTGGGGGCGAACGACCGGGCACAGGCGGTGGCGATCGCCATCCGCACCGGCATCGTCCACTAGCGGCCGACCTCAACCGGTCCCCTCCGGCGCCGATACCAACAGCAGATGCCCACCACCGTGCTGCTCTGCGACACGGCCGACGAGGTCGCCCGCTTCCAGTACCACCTGCTGCGGGAGCACGATCTGGAGGTCGAGGTCACCACCGATGCCTTCCGGGGCGTGGAAGCGGCGGTCCGGTCCCGGCCTGACGTGATCGTGTCCGAACTCACGCTCGAGGGGCTGGGCGGCGCCGAGCTCGTGAAGCGATTCCTCGCCTCCTCCCCAGCATCCCGGTTCGTGGCCCACACCGTGGTCCGCGACCCGGTCCGCGTCACCGAGGTCCTCGCCGCCGGCGCATCGGGCTACGTGCTGAAGGAAGATCCCGTGGAGGACTCCCTCCGGGCCATCCGCGCGGCGGCCACGGGTGCGGTCACGCTCTCCGGACAGGTGGCCGGGCTGCTCTCGACCGAGCTCGCCCGCGCGGTCGGCCGTTCCCACGAGCTGGAGGCGGAGCTCGTCGCGCTCCGCCACGACGTCGCGCAGGGGTCCACGGCGAAGGCCGACTTCCTGGCCAACATCTCCCACGAGCTCCGGACGCCCGTCACCGTGGCCAAGGGCATCGCCTACGTCTTGAAGAACCCGGCCGTTCCGGATGAGGAGCGCAACGAGTTCCTCGGTCAGCTCACCGGGTCGCTCGACAAGCTGATGGGGATCGTCGATGAGCTGATCACCCTGTCCGAGCTGGAGCGCGGAACGTTCGAGCTGAGCCTGGTCGAGACGGATCTCGCCCCGCTCGTCCGCCACGCGATCGACGAGGTTCGGATGCGCTACCCGGGGATCCCGATCGCGGCCGAGGTGTCCGACGGCCTGCTCTGCATCGCCGACGGACCGCGCCTCGGGTCCGTGGTCAGAGAGCTCCTCGACAACGCGTGCCGCTACTCCCCGTTCGGACGTGCGGTCGAGCTCGTGGCCCGGGACCTCGCCGAGGGCGTGACCGTGATGGTGACGGACCGGGGTGAGGGACTCGACCGGACCGTCGCGGCCCGGGCCTTCGATCAGCCGTTCTCCACCGGTGAAGGTGTGCTCCACAAGGAGAAGTCGGGCGTCGGGACCGGGCTGCACCTCGCCCGCCAGCTGGTGGTCGAGCACGGCGGCGTGATGTGGGTGGATCCGCTCCCCGGCGGAGGCACACGCGCATCCTTCTGTGTGCCCCACCAGCGGGGCCAGCGGCTCGAGATGCCACCCGCCGGCGCCGCTTGAGATCCCGGGTTCCCGGTCAGCCCAGCTCCGCGACCTCCCCCGACTCGCCTCCCCCGTTGGACCTACGGCGGCTCGGAGAAGTATCCTGGCCTGGAGGTACAGGGTGCGGGTGCGCAGGAGTCTCCTCGGAATCGGGGTCGTCGTCGTGGTGTCCGCATGCGCCCCGGCGTCCCCGAAGACCTCACCTCATCACGAGCTCCTCGTCACGCCCTCACCGACCCCCTTCAACCTGGTGACGGCCGGCCAGGTCCAAGGTGTCGTGCCGGATCGGTGGGAGGCCACCCTCGTCGATCCGTCCTCCGGGATCCGGGGAGGGTTCGTGGCGTCGCCTCGGCAGGGGCGATGGTCGGACGTCGACGGGAGGACCGAGGGGATGTCGGCCACGTGGGTCGACGCCACGCGCGTGGGCGTTCCGTCCGACTTCTACTACCTGGCGGCGAACGGCCCTCTGCTCTCCCGGCTGACCACATCCGCCAACTGCCGGGGTTCGCGTCACGTCTACCTCGACCGTCGTCCCACGTTCGACCTGGACAGCTATTCCCCGGGGCACTTCATGGCCGAGGGCGCGGGGGTGTGTCACGGCGGCGCGAGGGCGACGCGGTTCGCCTACTTCGTCGCGGCGCCGGGGTTCGGCCCCGTCCACCGGGTAGGGATCCCGAGCAGCGGCCTCTACGTGGTGGTGGCCGTCGTCAACCAGCGGCGAGGCGCCAAGAACCTCCTCGAGGAGCTGATGCGGCGAACCCGCTTCGGTGACGACGCGATCCAGGACTTCGTGGCCATGGCGCCCCCGGCGCAGTCGGCCTAGCGTTCCTCGCTAGCGCGGGCTTCGGTCCACGAACGGTGGTTGCACCACGGTGGCCGCACCGCGCCTGCCCCGGATGTCCACCTCGACCTCTTGACCGAGCTCCACGACGTCGCCCGGCCACAGGTACGCCAGCGCGATCCCCGTGCCGAGCATCGGTGAGAACGTGCCGCTGGTGACCTCCCCCACCAGTTGATCGCCCACGAACACCGGGTAGTGCGCCCTCGGGATGTGTCGGCGCTCGTGCATCCGGAGACCACGCAACCGGCTCGGGAGCCCCTCCTCCTGCTGCCGCAGGAGCGCGGCGCGTCCGCGGAAGTCCCCTTTGTCCATGGAGACCGCCCAGCCGAGCCCGGCCTCGAACGCCGTCGAGGCCTCGAACAGGTCCTGGCCGTACAGCGGATATCCCATCTCGAGCCGGAGGATGTCGCGGGAGGCGAGCCCGCAGGGGCCGCCTCCCCGCGTGCGGACCGAGCCGAGCAGCTCGTCCCAGAGCTGCTCGGCGACGTCCTGGTAGGTGAACAGCTCGAACCCCACCTCTCCCGTGTAGCCGGACCGCGTCACGATCACCGGCCGGCGGTGGTACTCGGTCTCCATGCATCGCATGAAGGCGAGATCGGTGGCCCTCGGGAACGTCTCGGCGATCGCGCCCATCGCCTCAGGCCCCTGGACCGCGAGGAAGCACCAGTCCTGGTGGTACATCAGGTGCAGGGGCTCGTCGGCCTTCTCCTCTTCGAGCATCCGGAGCACGCGGGGGGCGTTGGAGGCGTTCGGAACCACGAAATAGCGCTCCTCGCCGAGGCGATAGACGATGAGGTCCTCGATCACCCCTCCGCCTTCGTTCAACACGAGGTTGTAGAGCGCTTCCCCCACGCGGGCGCGGGAGAGGTCGTTCGTCACCAGGCGCTGGAGCATGCCGAGCGCGCCGGTGCCCACCACCTCCACCTTGCCGAGGTGCGTGAGGTCGAACAGCCCGACGTGCGATCGCACCGACCGATGCTCCGCGAGCGCGCCCTCGTACTCGATCGGCATCTGCCAGCCCGCGAAGGGGGCCATCTTGGCGCCGAGGCGGAGATGCTCGGCCTCCAGCGGGGTCCGTTTGAGCTCGTCGGAGACCGCGTCGGAGACCGCGTCGGAGTCGGTGGCCGGATCGGCGGGCGTCGCGTGCGCCATCGAGACGGCATCGTATCGGCCGCACCGGTGCTGCGGGATGCCGTCCAGAAGATGCCGAGTACACTCGACGCTCGATGGCGGACGCGTACGACGTACTTGTGGTCGGCGCCGGCACCGGTGGCTATTCAACGGCCCTGCGGGCGGCGCAGCTGGGCAAGCGCGTTGCCCTCGTCGAGCGCGATGACCGACTAGGTGGTACCTGCCTCCTCCGGGGCTGCATCCCCACCAAAGCACTGCTCCAGTCCGCTGCCGTGATGGACACCGTGAACCGCGCGCAGGAGTGGGGCATCAAGGCGTCGGGAGACCCCGATTGGTCCGCGGTCCGGGCGTTCGAAGACAAGATCGTCGACAAGCTGGTCAAGGGCGTCACGGGGCTGATCAAGAACCGAGGCATCACGGTCCTCAAGGGGACGGCGAAACTGCTCCCGGGACCGGCCCTCGAGGTCGACGGGCAGCGGGTCGATGCCACCGATGTCGTGATCGCCACCGGTTCGGCCCCACGGCTGCTCCCGGGTGTGGAGGTCACCGATCGCGTCATCACGAGCGACGAAGCGCTCCGCTACGACCGTATCCCCAGCTCCGCGGTCGTGATCGGCGCGGGCGCCGTGGGACTGGAGTTCGCCTCCCTCTACCGGTCGCTGGGCGCGGAGGTCACGCTCCTGGAGGCCCTGCCCGGCCTCGCTCCGCTCGAGGACGAGGACGTCTCAGCGGAGGTCGCCAAGGCGTTCCGGCGCCGTGGCATCAAGGCGTCGTCCGGCGCCTCCGTGAAGGACATCGCCGACACGGGCGAGGCCGTCGACGTGACGTTCGAAGCCGGCGGGAAGGCCGAGAGGGTCACCGCGGACATCTGCCTCGTGGCGATCGGTCGCGGCCCGGTCACCGAGGGCCTCGGGCTCCAGGACGCCGGGGTCGCGGTGCACGAGAAGGGCTTCGTGGACGTGGACGGTCAGCTGCGGACGAACGTCGAGCACGTCTGGGCCGTTGGTGACGTCGCGAACACGCCGCTGCAGCTCGCCCACGTGTCGTTCACGGAGGGCTACGCCGTCGCGGAGCGGATCGCCGGTGAGGCCGTGCCGGACATCGACTACGTCAACATCCCGCGCGTCACCTACTGCACGCCGGAGATCGCGAGCGTGGGCCTGACGGCCGCGCAGGCCAAGGATCGCGGCATCAAGCTCGCGACGGAGCACCTCGACTTCCGGGGGATCGGCAAGGCGAACATGCTCGGCGAGGGCGGCTTCGTGAAGGTCGTGAGCGAGCAGGGCGGCGGACCGGTCCTCGGGGTGCACATGATCGGTCCGCACGTGACCGATCTGATCGCCGAGGCGATGCTGATCACGAACTGGGAGGCCGTCCCGGCCGAGGTCGCCGCGTTGATCCATCCGCACCCGTCCCTGTCCGAGGCGATCGGCGAAGCCCATCTGGCGCTCGCCGGCAAGCCGCTCCACACCGTCTGAGGAGCCTCGTGGCGACGACCCAGACCCGTCAGCGCAAGGACACCGACCCACGGCTCTCGGACGACGAGCTGAAGCGGGCCCTGTACCTCGTGAAGCTCTGTCGCTACTTCGACGAGCGGATGGAGTCCCTCTACCGCCAGGGCAAGCTGCCCGGCGCGATCTACTCCGGCCGGGGACAGGAGGGGACGCACATCGGCGTGGTCCTTCCCCTCGGGCCCGAGGACTCGCTCTTCCCCACGCATCGCGACCTGTCCGCGCAGATCGCGAAGGGCCTCGACCTGAAGCGCATCATGGCGCAGTACTGGGGCCGGATCGACGGCTACACGCGAGGCCGCGACGGGAACAGCCACATCGGCGACTGGTACGGCAACAAGACGTGGACCGTGATGTCGCACCTCCCCATCGCCTATCCGGTGGCCTGCGGCGCGGCGCTCGCGTACAAGCGGCGGGGTCAGCCCCACGTCGCGATGGCGATCTGCGGCGACGGCTCCACGTCGAACGGGCGATGGCACGAGTCGCTGAACATGTCGGCCATCGCGCAGCTCCCCGTCGTGTGGGTCGTGAACAACAACCTCTACGCCTACTCCGCGCCGAACGAGCTCGAGTTCTCGGTCCCCACGATCGCGGAGCGCGCCGCGGCCTACGGGATGCCGGGCGTGCGGGTCGACGGTGCGGACGTGCTCGCGGTGGAGGCCGCCGCGCGCGAGGCGGTCGAGCGAGCGCGCGGCGGCGGCGGTCCGAGCCTCATCGAGTCGGTCTCCCTCCGCTGGAAAGGTCACGCGGGCCACGACCCGGCCAAGTACGTCCCCAAGGAGCTCCTCGAGACCTACATGCGCGACAAGGACCCGGTCAAGATCTTGGAGCAGCGGCTGCTCTCGGAGGGTGTCGTCGATGACGAGGAGGTCGCCGACATCCAGGGGCGGATCGAGAAGGAGTTCGAGGAGGGCTACGAGTTCGCGCAGGCCTCGCCGTTCCCCGAGCCCGAGGACTTCTCGAAGGGCCTGTGGGTCGAGGACGGGTACTGGACGAGCGAGCCGGGCCGCGGCGGCGGGACCGAGGCTTCGTGATGGCCGGGGGTCTCGTGATGGCACAGGCCTCGTGATGGCACAGGCGCAGGACACCCGGCCGAAGAAACAAGCGGTCGAGACGGGCGCGGCCGGCCACGGCGCGGAGCCGCGGGGCAAGCGCACCGAGGACGGCCAAGCCACCTACCTCGTGGCGATCGCGGAGGCGCTCTGGGAGGAGATGGAGCGCGACGAACGTGTCTACATGCTCGGCGAGGACATCGGCGTATACGGGGGCGCGTTCAAGGTCACCGAAGGCTTCTACGAACGGTTCGGCGCGGACCGGGTGATGGACACGCCGATCGCCGAGGAGACGATCGTCGGGATGGCGATCGGCTCGGCGATGGAGGGGTTCCGACCGGTTGCGGAGTTCCAGTACGCCGACTTCATGACGAGCGGCTTCGACGAGATCTCCACGGCGCTCGCGCGCGTGCACTACCGGAGCGGCGTGCCCCTGCCGGTCGTGCTCCGCGGTCCGTCCGGTGGCATGGTGCGTGCGTCGTCGTTCCACTCGATCAACCCGGAGCCGTGGTTCGCCTACTCGGGTGGTATCAAGATCGTCTGCCCGGCCTTCCCGGCCGATGCCAAGGGCCTGCTGAAGTCCGCGATCCGCGACGACAACCCGGTGATGTTCCTCGAGCACAAGTGGATCTACCGGCGCGTCCGTGAGCAGGTGCCCGAGGACCCGGACTTCCTCATCCCGATCGGATCCGCCGACGTGAAGCGGTCCGGCGACGACGTCTCGATCGTCACGTACGGGGCGATGGTGCACCGCGCGCTCGAAGCCGCGCAGGCCTTGGAGGCAGAGGGGATCTCGGCGGAGGTCGTGGACCTGCGCTCGATCGTTCCGTTGGACGAGGAAACCGTGTTGCGATCGATCGAGAAGACCTCGAGGGCCGTGGTGCTCTCCGAGTCGTATCGGTACGTCGGGATCGCCGCGGAGGTCGCGTCCACGATCGCGGAGAAGGCGTTCGAGCACCTCGACGCTCCGGTGATGCGCCTCGCCCC
>JBOGVC010000037.1:0-5931 GCA_050695275.1 Actinomycetota bacterium
CCCTGAAGCGGCGTTGCGCCCGTTCTTGAGGGTGACGACCGTCCCCTCGAACGTGCGCTTCGCCTTGCACTTCACGCAATACGCTTCGTACTGAGCCACTCCGTGCCTCCCTTCCCCCATCACGCTCCGAGCCGCCTCGATGGGCGGCTCTGAGCACGATGGTGGCTCTGTCCTCCCACCTATGCAAGCACCCAGGCCCTCACACGTCACCCCGGGCCCTCCCGTACGATGGACCGTCACGCCCCCTCACGAGGGAGCACGAGCCGAGCAGGGAGGGATCAGGGTGACCGACGCGCAGCCGCACATCGACGCGCTCCTCCAGGAGAAGCGGGTCTTCCCGCCCCCCTCGGGCTTCGCCGAAGGGGCCGTCGTGAGCGATCCGGCGATCTACGAGCGTGCTGCCGAGGACCCCGAGGCGTTCTGGGCCGAGCAGGCGGGCCGGCTGGAATGGAGCCGCCCCTGGGACACCGTGATGGACTGGACGCCCCCGTTCGTGAAGTGGTTCGTCGGGGGAACCCTGAACGCGTCGGTGAACTGCCTCGACCGACACGTCGCCTCCGGTGGCGGCGAGAAGATCGCCTACCACTGGGAGGGGGAGCCGGGAGATGCGCGGACGCTCACGTACCGCGAGCTCCTGGACGAGGTCTGTCGGCTCGCCAACGGTCTGCGTTCCCTCGGCGTGCGCAAGGGCGACCGGGTGAACATCTACCTCGGGATGGTGCCCGAGCTGCCGATCGCGATGCTCGCGTGCGCGCGCATCGGCGCCCCGCACTCGGTCGTGTTCGGCGGGTTCAGCGCGGACTCCCTCCGCGACCGGATCAACGATGCGGAGGCAAAGGTGCTCATCACCGCCGACGGCGCCTGGCGCCGCGGGCAGGTCGTCCCACTGAAGGCGAACGCGGACGAAGCGGTCGCGGACTGTCCCAGCATCGAGCACGTGATCACGCTGCGACGGTGCGAGAACGAGCACGCGTTCACGCCGGGCAGGGACGTCTGGTACCACGACCTCGTCGGGGAGCAGTCGACGGAGTGCGTGCCGGAGGAGATGGACGCGGAAGACATCCTCTATCTCCTCTACACCAGCGGCACCACCGGGAAGCCGAAGGGGATCGCGCACACGACCGGCGGGTACCTGACCCAGGTCGCAGCGACGCACCGGATGATCTTCGACATCAAGGACGACGACGTGTTCTGGTGCGCGGCGGACTGCGGCTGGGTCACCGGGCACTCCTACATCGTGTACGGGCCGCTCGCGAACCACACGACAGGGATCATGTACGAGGGGGCCCCCGACTGGCCGGACAAGGATCGCTGGTGGTCGATCGTGGAGACGTACGGGGCCACCATCCTGTACACGGCGCCGACCGCGATCCGCGCCTTCATGCGATGGGGGACCGACTACCCCGAGAAGCACGACCTCTCCACCCTCCGGCTCCTCGGATCGGTGGGCGAGCCGATCAACCCCGAGGCCTGGGTCTGGTACTGGAAGGTGATCGGCGGCGAACGCGCACCGGTCGTGGATACGTGGTGGCAGACCGAGACCGGCGCCATCCTCATCACGCCGCTGCCCGGGCTCACGGACCTCAAGCCCGGCTCCGCGACGATCCCGTTCCCGGGGATCCGCGCCGACGTCGTCGACGAGCAGGGTGCCACGGTGCCCCTCGGCGGGGGCGGGTACCTCGTCCTCACCCGACCGTGGCCCGCGATCTCGCGGACGATCTGGGGGGATCCCGATCGGTACGTGGAGACCTACTTCTCCAAGTACGGGCCGGAGATCTACGTGGCCGGCGACGGTGCCAAGCGGGACGAAGACGGGTACTTCTGGCTCCTCGGCCGGATCGACGACGTCATGAACGTCGCCGGGCATCGACTGTCCACGTTCGAGATCGAGTCGGCGCTGGTCGACGACGACAAGGTCGCCGAGGCCGCGGTCGTCTCGCGTCCGGACGATCTCGTCGGCGAGGCGATCGTCGCCTTCGTGACGTTGAAGACCGGCTACGAGGGCGACGACGCGATGGCGAAGGAGCTGCGCGAGCACGTCGCCGACAAGATCGGCAAGATCGCGCGGCCCCACGGGATCATCTTCACCACGGATCTTCCGAAGACACGATCGGGCAAGATCATGCGCCGCCTGCTCCGCGACGTGGCGCACGGGCGGACCCTCGGCGACGTGACGACCCTGGCCAACGCGGAGGTCGTGGAGCAGATCCGCGAGATGTCGGAGAGCGCCCCCGCCGACGAGTGACGATCGGGCCCGAGCGACTCGCGGCGGCTACCCGGACAGGTGGTGCCGGAAGAAGTCGATCGACCGGCGAGCGTGGGCGATCTTCTCCTCCACCTGCAGGGCGTGGTGCCCGCCGCCGTACAGATGCACATCGACTTCATGCCCTCGGGCTCGGAGCGCGTGGGCGTAGACCATGACCTGGCCGAGCGGGCAGCGGCTGTCGTGCTCGCCGGCGATCAGCAGCATCGGCGCTTGGACCCGGTCCACATAGGTCATCGGGTTCCGCTCGCGGTAGAGCTCCGGGAGATCCATCGGCGACCCCCCCATGGTGGCGACGTCCCAGGCGCGGAGGGTCGGAGCGCTCTCGTAGTGGGCGGCGACGAAGTCGCCGACCGGGATGCCCGCGCACGCGGCGCGCCATCGGTCCGGGTGGAGTCCCGCGATCAGGGTCGTGAGGTACCCGCCCCACGACCAGCCTTCGAGGAACAGCGCCCGTGGGTCGGCGAGGCCTTCCGCCACCACGTGATCGACGCCGGCCACGATGTCCTCGGTCTCCGGGAACCCGATGTTCCCTTTCAGCTCCTCGCGGAAGGCCTTGCCCCGACCGGTCGACCCTCGGTAGTTGACCTGCAGCACCGCGAACCCCTCGTCGACGAACGCCTGGAGCCCCGGATCCCACAGATCCGTGTGGTGCCACTCGGGCCCGCCGTGGATCGACGCGATCGTCGGGAACGGTCCGGAGCCTGACGGGGTGGTCAGGAAGCCGGTGATCTGGTCGCCCGACGGATTGCTCCAGGTCAGCCATCGGCTCTTCGTTCCCGGCGGCGGAGGATCGACCGGCAGCTCGAGGATCGTGGCTCCGGTGGCATCTCGGACGGAAGGAGGCTCGACGCTCGAGTCCCCGCGGAACCAAATATCGCCGCCCGGGCGGAAGCCCGCTTCGTAGATCGTCCCCTCCTGCCTGACCGTCTCCTCGACCGATCCGGCCACGGGATCGATCGTGAGGAGCAGGTTCACGCCCTCACCGGGATCGTTGTGCGCGAGGATGCGGGATCCGTCAGGGGTCCACCCCTGCGGGATCACGGGCCCGGTCACGTCGGACAGCTCGAGGTCGAGTCGCTGCCGCGCGTCGAGATCCCAGATCGCGGGGCGCTCGATCCCCGAGCGCTCCTGCGTGAAGAGGAGCCGGCGGGCGCCGGTGGCGGGCGACCACGCCACCGCCTCCATCCGCAGCTCCGGGTCGACCTGGTCGCCCGCGGACTCGCCGGAGCGGAGATCCAGCACCCGGAGCGCTTGCCGGTCGATGTCCCCGTTCTCGGAGTGATGGATGCACACGAGGGCGCCGTCGGGAGAGAGCCCGCCGCCGCCCTGGGGCCATTCGCTGCCGACGCCGGCGGGCTCCGGGTTCCGGTAGATCTGCCGGGGAGCTTCGGAGCCCATCGCGACGAACACGCGGTAGTCGTCGTCCGTCGCGAAGCCGGCGGCCATCCCGCCGTCGATCAAAGACAGACCCATCATCCATTCGTCGTGGAAGCCGGGGATCAGCGACCGCGCCTCCCCGCCCTCGAACGGCGTCAGCATCCATCGGCCGCGTTCGTTCCCGATCTCGTCGTACCACCACACCACCCCGGACCCGTCCGGCAGGATGTGCGCTTCCTCGGCGCCGACGCCGCCGATGGAGACGCGCCGGCGCTCGTCCGCTCGAACGTCCCACGCCCAGGCTTGCGTGCTGCCGTCCTCCGTGGTGACCGCCGCCGCCCGTTCCGGCGCCGCGGAGGCCCACGCCACCTGCTCGATCGACGGGTGGGTGAAGCGGAGGGTCCAGGCTGGGCGCGCGCTCACGGCGCTGAGGATAGGCCCACGGCGCCGCGCGGCCACGGAGGGCGCCCCTTCCCGTTTGCCACTCGCGACGGGAGGCCCCTAGAATCCTTAGCACTCGGGTCACCCGAGTGCTAGCAGTCGGGAGCCCCGCCTGGGAACGCGTCCACGGACGCCGGTCCCGGGGACGGGACCGATACGAGGAAACCGAACAGGGAGAAGGAGGTCGAGGGGATGGCTCCCAAGATCATCAGCTTCGACGAGGACGCGCGGCGCGCGCTCGAGCGAGGCATGGATCAACTGGCGAACGCCGTGAAGATCACGCTGGGCCCGAAGGGTCGCAACGTCGTCCTCGAGAAGAAGTGGGGCGCGCCGACGATCACGAACGACGGCGTGTCCATCGCGAAGGAGATCGAGCTCGAGGATCCGCTGGAGAAGGTCGGCGCGGAGCTCGTGAAAGAAGTGGCGAAGAAGACCGACGACGTGGCCGGAGACGGCACCACGACCGCCACGGTCCTCGCGCAGTCGATCGTGAAGGAGGGCCTGCGCAACGTCGCGGCCGGCGCCAACCCGATGTCGATCAAGCGCGGCATCGAGAAGGCCGTCGAGCTCGCGGTCGAGGCCATCAAGAACTCCGCGAAGGAGGTCGACTCGAAGGACGATATCGCCCACGTGGGCGCGATCTCCGCCGCGGACCCCGAGATCGGCGAGAAGATCGCCGAGGCGGTCGACAAGGTCGGCAAGGACGGGGTCATCACGGTCGAGGAGTCGAACACCTTCGGCATGGAGCTCGAGTTCACCGAGGGGATGCGCTTCGACAAGGGCTACACCTCGATGTACTTCATCACGGACCCGGAGCGGATGGAGGCGGTCTTCGAGGAGCCGTACATCCTGATCGCGAACTCCAAGGTCTCCGCTGTGAAGGACCTGCTGCCGGTGCTGGAGAAGGTGATGCAGACCGGCAAGCCGATCGTCGTGATCGCCGAGGACGTGGAGGGCGAGGCCCTCGCCACGCTGGTCGTCAACAAGGTCCGGGGGACGTTCCGGTCCGCGGCTGTGAAGGCGCCCGGGTTCGGTGACCGGCGCAAGGCGATGCTGCAGGACATCGCGATCCTCACGGGTGGTCAGGTGATCTCCGAGGAGGTCGGCCTGAAGCTGGAGAACGCGACCCTGGACCTCCTGGGCACCGCCCGGAAGGTCGTCGTCACGAAAGACGAGACGACGATCGTCGAGGGCGGCGGCAAGGACGAGGACATCAAGGGCCGGATCAACCAGATCAAGTCCGAGATCGAGAAGACGGACTCCGACTACGACCGCGAGAAGCTCCAGGAGCGCCTCGCCAAGCTCTCGGGCGGCGTCGCGGTGATCAAAGTCGGCGCGGCCACCGAGGTGGAGCTCAAGGAGAAGAAGCACCGCATCGAGGACGCCGTGCAGTCCACGAAGGCGGCGGTCGAGGAGGGCATCGTCGCCGGCGGCGGCGTCGCGCTCCTGAACGCCCAGACCGCGCTGGACAAGGTCGACCTCGAAGGTGACGAGCTCACCGGCGCCACGATCGTCCGCAGGGCGCTCGAAGAGCCCGTGAAGCAGATCGCCCACAACGCCGGCCTCGAGGGCGGCGTGGTGATCGAGAAGGTCCGCACGTTGGATCCCGGCCAGGGCCTGAACGCGGCCACCGGCGAGTACGGCGACATGTTCAAGTTCGGCGTCGTCGACCCCGCGAAGGTGACTCGCTCGGCGCTGCAGAACGCGGCCAGCATCGGTGCGCTGTTCCTGACCACGGAGGCCGTCGTGGCGGAGAAGCCCGAGAAGAAGGAAGCCGCTCCCGCCATGCCCGGCGGCGGCGACATGGACTTCTAGGGCAGTTCACCTGCATCCTCGCGGTTCGGAGG
>JBOGVC010000038.1:0-16437 GCA_050695275.1 Actinomycetota bacterium
GTGACGGGCCTCGCTCCCGAGAGCGAGCCATGCCCATGGTCCCGGCGGATCCCCGAGCTGCCCGATCGCCACGTGGATAAGGCGCCGGGTGGTGGCGTCGATCGCGCTTGCGATGAGGTGGCCGATGTCCACAGGGTCGGCCTCCGTCTCCACCAACGGGATCACGACGGCGGGAAGTTCGGACATCCGAGCGAACACCTCGTCCGTCGTCTCCGCACGATCCAATGCGCGCAGGAACGTGAATGGGACGGTCCGCTCGAGTCCGATGAGATCGGTGTCGGAGACGACACCCACGACCCGTCCATCCGGACCGGTGACCGGCAGATGGTGGATACCGTGCTCCAGCATCAACCGGAGCGCCTCGTCCGCCATCGCCTCGGCGGACACGGTGATCACGGGCGTCGTCATCACCCCGGCGACGGGCACAGAGAGATCGATGCCTTCGGCGACGACCTTCGTCCGGAGATCCCGATCCGTCACGATGCCGAGAAGCTCGTCCGAACGGACCAGGATCGACGAGATCCCTTCCCGCGCCATCGTCGCCGCCGCGTCCCTGACGGACAGGGTCGGGGCGCATCCGACCGGCTCTCTGTGCACGAGCGACGAGAGCGGGACGGGAGAGCGAGCGATCCGTTCCGCCTCCGAGGCGAGCGCCGCTTGCCGGCTCCGGCGCGCGAGCCCGCGAGCGAGGAACTCGATGCCCGACCGGGTGCCGATGACCTCCTCGGCGACCTGCCGCTCGATCAGGTAGCAGATCGTGTCCTCGAACGCTCTCACACTGAACGTCGGCGGGAGCCCGGCGACGAGCGAGGGATGTCCGAACATCTCCCCCTCTTCCAGGAGGTCGATCACGATCCCATCGTCGACGAGCTCCACTCCTCCGGTCCGCACCACATAGAGGAACCTCGAGGGAGGCCCTCCCTGCTGCAGAACCGTCGCTCCGCGAGGGAAGAACTCGATCTCCGTGGCAGCGCAGACCCGCTCCAGGGCATCCGGCTCGAGGACATCGAACGGTGGGAAGCGAACGAGGAACGACTCAACCTGCATCCTGCGGAAGTATCGCCCACCGCCGGTCACCCAGCCGGGCGTCGTGGTGACCGGCCCCGCGAAGACGGGACCTTCGACACGTTCGGACGGTCATCCCATGAGCAGACTCGGGATAGACCCGCACAGCCGGCCAAGGAGGAGTCCGATGACCACGATGACGCGAACCGAACGGCCCTCGATCCGCCGACCGCTCCCGCCCCCTCCGGCGACCGTCCACCGCGGACGGAAGCCCGGGTGGATGGCAGGACTCCTGGTGCTCCTCGGCATCGGACTCGCGATCTGGTGGGGAACAGCGACCTATCTCGGGATGGTCGATGACCTCGCGAGGCTTCGTCGGGTCCAGATCCCGAGCGCCGAGGTGGTCGTGCTCGACGAAGGGACACAGATCCTCTCCGTGGAGAGCGGTCGGCTGGCTTCCTCCTCGGACCTCCGATTCGCAGTCGTGGGTCCGGACGGGGCCGCTGTGCCAGTGGATCCCTACGAGGGAGATATCCGGTACGACGTCCCGGATCAACCTGGCCGAGTGGGACGTGCCGTTGCGACGTTCGAAACCCACTCCCCTGGCCGATACACAGTCCGGGTGGACGGCCGGGCGGCGACGGACGGGATCCTGGCGATCGGCGAGGATGCATCACGAGCCGCGCTTCCCGAGATCCTGGGCGCGATGGCTCTGATGGCGGCCTCTCTCGTCGGCGGAGCGATCCTCCTCGCACTGAGGATCGCCCGCCGAGGAGATGGACGATGAGCGCCCCGGCCGACACCCGAGCCCCCGCCCGCTCGAGCGCCATCCACCAACATGGCCGGCTCCATGCGGCCGCTCCGGGGACGTCTCGCCTCGCCGCCGGTGCATTCGGAGCGGCGGTCGTGTACGGACTCGCCGCTCTCGTCGTGCTCCCGGAGGGGGACCCATCTCTCCTCGCGCGCATGATCAGCGCCACCGCCCTCGTCATCTCCGCCTCGCTCGCCCTTGCGTTCATCCGTCGGGGGGCTGCCTGGGCGCGAGGGGCGATGATGCTCCTCGTCGGCTTCACGATGATGGCGGTCGCCGGCGGTGTCGTCGCCAAGCGACTCGCCGATGACGTGTCGTTGGTCGACCTGCTTGGAGCGGCCGCCTCCATAGCGGGCGTCATCCTCGTGGTCGCCGGGTGGAAACTGAGCCTGACCGGCATCGCCCGGCGGTGGATGCGGACCACGATCGCGATCGTGTCGACGCTTCTGGTCGCGCAGTTCTTCCTCCTACCGGCAGGCGTCGCGCTCGACGTCACGAACCGTCCGCGCCCGACAGGATCGAGTCGGACACCCGCGGATGTTGGCCTCGAGTTCCAGGACGTGCGCATCCGAGTCGCGGACGGGACCCTCCTGTCGGCCTGGTGGATCACGCCCGAGAACGGCGCCGCGATCATCCTGCTCCCGGGGTCGGGGTCAACGAGGCACGCCGTGCTCGATCACGCCGCCCTCGTCGCCCGGCACGGGTACGGAGCGCTCCTCCTCGACTGGCGCGGCCATGGCTCCAGCGGGGGTCGGAGCATGGAGTTCGGCTGGGGTGCCGAGGCCGACGTCAGCGCCGCCGTCTCCTTCGCCCTGGATCAGACCGGTGTCACGCGAGGAGTCGGGGTCCTCGGCCTCTCGCTCGGAGGTGAGGTCGGTCTGGCTGCGACGGCGCTCGATCCCCGGATCGGGGCGGCCGTCGTCGAAGGCGTCTCGGCGCGCTCGTGGGCCGACGCGCGGTTGGAGCCGGATCCTCATCCCGTCGGCTACGTCAACCAGTGGTTGACGTTCGTGCTCGTGGACGTCCTCGCGCCCGAGCCTCGACCGCTCCCCCTGATCGACCTTGTGACTCGGATCGAGGCACCGGTCCTGATGGTCTCCGGTGCTCCGTCGAACGAGCGGAAGCTCGATCCCGTCTACGCGGCCGCCACTCCGGATGTGATCACGCTCTGGCCGCTCGCGGACTCGCCGCACACGCAGGCGCTCGGAACGCACCCGGCCGAGTACGAACGGCGCGTGATCAGCGTGTTCGACGGGGCTCTCCTCGGCAACGGCGCTGTCGCCCCGAACGGATGAGGCCCGGACCTCGACAGTCGGACTCGCCGGCGACTTCGAGCAAGATCAGTTCCTTGAGGACGGCACGTTCGTCCTGACGTGGCAGCTCCACTGGGTTTCAGGCTGGACCCGGAACACGGCGAGTACCGAGCGTCGATGGTCGACGACTGCGGACACGCTGACGTGTACCGCGGATTCATGCAGTGATCGGCTCGTGTTCGAGTCGATGGGCGACACAGGGTCACGCTTCCGTTTCACGTGGGACGCGCTAGACCCCACCGTCACCACGTGGCGGAACGAGTTGGCGATCGATGAAGGTCCCTGGTTCCTCATGGAGGAGTGCCCGATGGCCCGCGTGACGTGGCCGGCACGTCCCTCCCGATGCTCGAGCTGGGTTCTGTCCTCACCGAGGCTTAGGGGATCAGGAACGAGGGCTCGGGCAGTACCTGCGCGCATCTCGTATCCAGATCGACCGTCGTTCCGGCGGTGAAGAAGGCGGCCACCACGACTGGGAGGCATCCGATGTGACCCACCGTGTGTCCGTATCCACGGACCGGGACGGAGAGGCTCTTCTGGAGCTCGAGAGGAGCGTTCGCCACGTTGTCCGGCGGGTCCTGCGGGTCCGCGGTTCCGTTCAGGAGCAGGACAGGGACCGTTGACCGGACGGGCTCGTCCTCCCACGATCGGGGGGATCTCCGCGGCATCATCCTGCAGATCATCCGGACGTTCTCCGCGAACGCCAGCTGGGATGCGCCCAAGTAGCTGTGCCGACCGAACCGCGCGACGTCCCTGAGGTCGTAAGCCGCCCAGGGCTCGGAACAGAAGATCGACCACAGCATGAGCTGACGGAAGAGGCTCGCGGTCCCATCGGATCCGACGATCCGCTCTGCGATCGCCTCCGCATCTCCCGAGGCCGCCAGGTGAACCACGGCCGGTACCTCTCCGCTCCGACTCTCGACGAGGAGCTGGTGGATCAACTCGGCGAAGGTGTCTGCTGAGACGACCACCTGCTCGCCGGTGATGGGATCCTTCACATCGGTTCGGATCGGCTGGGCGGCGAGCTCGTCTATCACTGCCAGGAACTCGCTCTCGAGATGCGGGAACGCTGTCCGGCAGGGCTCGTTCCTGTCGCACGCCGTGAAGACCGTTTCGAGCGCCGCCTGGCTCCTCGCGGCGATCAGCTCGAGGACGGGAACATCGAGCAAGGTCCCACCGTCAAGCACCACCGCCCGCGCATGCTCCCCGTGCAGGCGCAGGTAGTACTGCGCCAGCGTCGCCCCGTAGGAGCTCCCGTACAGGTTGATCGTCTCGTAGCCGAGCGCCGAACGGACATCGTCGAGATCGTCCGCCGCCTCGACCGACGTGTAGAAGCGAGGATCGGCCTCTGTCTGCGTGAGCGCTTCCCGGATCCACGCCTTCGCCGCCGCTCCCTGCTCACTGCGAGAGAGACCCGCGACGTTCGGGAGCGCCGGTCCGATGAGTGGTTCGGACCGTCCCGTCCCGCGCTGATCAACCAATACGATGTTGCGCGTTTCGTGGACGCCCGGGAAGATCGTCGCCGCTCGGGCCCAGGATTGGGTTGCAGCCCCGCCCGGCCCACCGGCGAGGAAGAAGACGGGGTCGTCCTCGCCTTCCGGCCGGGCAGCCGGGATCACCGCCACGTTCAGGTCGATCTGCCGACCGGACGGCGTCCCCCGGTCCTCGGGCACCCGGAGACTCCCGCAGAAGGCCGTCGTCCCCTCGATGATGCAGGCGTCCATCGCTTCGCCGTCGAGAAGGCTCGCACCCTTCGAAGGAGCGGGTGGCTCCGGGGCCTCCTTCGGCCGGGAGCAGGCACCCACGACGAACGCCGACGCAAGGAGGGCCACCAGAAGGCGGCCCGTCCCCGTCTCGTGGAAGCGGTGAGCTCTCATCTCGTGAACACCCCCTCGCTGTGGAAGGCTGGAAGAGAAGCCGGGAACATCACCCCTTCATGCTGTCGAAGGGACGTGACGGCTCGGGGGGCTGGGTGTCCCCCAAGAATGGGGCCGAAGGACCTCACGGCCGCGCGTGTGCGCACGCGTCAGGGATCGGCGAGGGGGTTCAGCGTTTCCTTCCTCGAGAACCGGCGCCTCCGCCGCCCAACAGCACGCCTGCCCCGAGAACGAAGCCGAAGTTGTACCAACCGCCGTTGTTGTGGATCTCGTACACGTTGACGTTGTCTCGGAACAACGAGATGACGAACGTCACCGGAGCGATGACCCCGTGCCAGAGCCCGAGCCAGAATCCGGCGATCTCCCCACTCTGGGCGACACCCTCCAGAGCATTCGGGCCCGGAGCGCAGCTCGTGAACGTCAACAACAAAACGCCGACAGCGACGACGAGCAGCCATCTCCGCTTCACCTACGGATACTCACCCAGGGTCTCCGATGAGCGCAAACCGGCCGCGTCTCCTCCCGGGAGCCCGAAGGTCCTCTTCACACCAGTCCGATCGGCCCTGAGCACGACCGATCGCGGTGGGAACCATGGACCCGAAAGGGGGCGATCCCTGATGACGCCTCTCCCGACGTACGACAGACGGCACCCGGCGCCGGTTCACTCGGATGGGGCGACGACGCCGACGATCTCAGTCACGCGGGATCCGAGAACCACGCACCGTGGACGCGGGAATCGACCGACCGCCCTGACATTGGCACTCATCATCGTCGCGGGCATCCTCGGCGGTGCGTCGGTATTCGCCTGGGATCGGACCGGCTCCCGAAACCGCTCGGGCGCGCTCGCCGACGCGATCGACGCACGGGACGAGGCGTTGGCCACGGCCGCGACGTTGTCCGATTCGGTCGAAGGACTCCAGGATGGGTTGGCTCGGGCACGAGCTCAAGCGACGAACCTCGAGGGCAAGCTGGCGGCAGCGCAGGCGGAGCTCCTGGCCATGGTGGGGCCGACGCTCGATGACGGGAAGTACTTCGGAGCCCTCATCGTGGTCGGGGCCGACCAGCAACCTCCACGGCTCGTGATCGACATCCAGCAGTGGTTCACCGACCAGGAGGCGATCGCCGCCGCGATCGAGGATGGCGTGATCGAACCGGGAGAGATCATCCCGAACGGTTACTACATCCGGAACGACAACCCGCGTTGGCGGACGATCGAGATCGACCCGGCGGCGACGGTATCGCTCACGACGTACCCGTACGGCCAGATCGATGATCCTCAGATCGTGAGCCTCGAGCGGTTCGCCGATCTGGCGATCGATTGGTCCGAGTACTGGATCACGGTGGAGGACGCGAAGGTCGTGGCGATCGAGCAACAGTACATCCCATGATCCCTTCGGGTTGAGCGGCGAGTCGCGGGCGCGCAAGCCGCCGAATGGCTCCTCATGGCAAGGGCAACCAGCCCTACTGGCGGGGGAAGCCGATCGCCATGATCGGGATGCGGAGGGCCGAACGGAGGATCCGCGGAGAGGGGGGCGTCATGCAGTGGGATCTTGGACTCCGAGGGCCTTGGGTTGCTCGTCCTCATGTCGCTTTGCTTCGGTGTCATCGCCCAGCTCATCGGCGGGAGGGTGATCACCCGCTGGCTCTGGCTCATCGGCGCTGCCGCCTACTTCCTCGCTGGTCTGTTCATCAGCGAGGTCTGGTTCGGCTGGGCCACGGAGAAGGACCTGCAACCGAACATCGACGGTCTGTCGTTCGACGAGGTCCTCATCGGCCTGGTCCCGGGGATCCTCGCGGTTCTCATCGCCAGGAAGGTGAGCCAAAGCCGACGGTCGCATCCGTCGCATCGATCGAGGATCGCGCACTGAAGACTCATCAACGGATGACGATCCTCCCGGCGGGAACCCCCCTCGTCCTGTCGGGGCCGGCCTTCACGCTTCTTCACCCGGAGTCACCGACCTGGCGAAGGTCACGGTACGGCAGGGTCGTTCGACCGTTGGTCTGAGCTGAAGGAAGGCGATGCTGGGTGTGGAGGTGAGTAGAGATGACAGGCATCGGGATCCCACCCATCGATCCGCGCACAGTCGGAGGCGACGGGAGCATCTGGCCGGGGATCGTCGCAGCGATCGTGCTCCTCGTGGTCTTCGTGGTGGCCACCTGGACATATATCCGGAACCGCCCCGCCCACACGGATCAGACTCGGAGCCGGTCCGAGCTCCCCAAGGCAGCCTGAATCGTCACCGTAGCCTCGGGATCCCCTCCCGAGGCTCCGTGGCACCTCGCCCCGGGTCGCCGGTCAGGTCGATCCCGTCCGATCAGGATCAGGAGGAAGAGGATGAGCGAGCAACAGCAGCAGCGACGGGAGTGGACGGAAGAACTGAAGGTGCAGGGCGAGGCGCTGCTCGGCACGGTGAAGGAGCTCGCGCATGAGGGGAACGTCCGCAGGATCATCATCAAGGACGCACACGGAGGAACGCTGATCGAGATCCCCTTGACGGTGGGCGTGGTCGGAGCCTTGGTAGCGCCGGTCGCTGCCGCCGTAGGTGCCGTCGCAGCCATGGCGACCGACTGCTCCATCGTCGTCGAGCGACGTGAGGACGGTTCCCCTTCCACGTGAGCGCAGACGGCCGCGGATCCCGGGAAGGACGAGGGTGTCCGAGATCGCGTCGTCCGACGGAAGGTCCTGTGGGATCCGGGCCCTTCGCCCGCCGTCGGGTCCTCTCGGCTCGTCACGATGAGACAGGAGGAGGCGATCACGGATGAAGACGTCCCAGTCGTACGACAGGCGGCACCCGCTTGCGGCGGGTCACGCGGACTCCGGCCTCCTGAGAGAACCCCGCGGTCGGGATCGGAAGCGGCCGATCATCCGGACGGTGGTATTCACCCTTCTCGCCGCTCTCGTCGGCGGAGGCTCCGTGTTCGCGTGGGACCGCTCCGGCGGCCGCGATCAGACCAGTGCATTCGAGGACGCGATCGCGCAGCGGGATACAGCGTTGGGCGAGGTCGCGACACTGAAGGACCGTCTGAACGACCTCCGGTCCAGGTTGACGGAGGCGAGGGCAGAGGCGACCGCACTGGAGGAGATGGTCGCGATCGCTGAGGAGGAACTCGTGTCCATGCTGGGCCCGGCCCTGCCGGACGGGAAGCACCTCGGTGAGCTCCTCGCCATCGGCGCCAACCAGGAACCTCCGAGGCTCGTGATCGACATCGAACAGTGGTTCACGGACCAAGCGGCGTTCGACGCTGCTGAAGAGGACGGGGTCTTCCTCGATCACCCGTACTACATCCGGAACGGAAGCCCGCGCTGGCGAACGATCGCGATCGACCCGGCAGCGACGGTGTCCCTGATCCCGTTCGGCGATCGCCCGTACTCGACCGACGTCAACCTGGGCAGGTTCGGGGAGCTCTTCTCCTCCTACGAAGGTCGACTCCTTCGGCTGTCGCCGTACTGGATCACGATCGAGGACGGCAAGGTCGTGGCGATCGAGGAGCAGTTGATCCCGTAGTCAGCACGTCCCGCCGTCCTGAGACGCAGGCCCAGCTCACCGCGCCGTCCGTGACCTCGCTCGGTTGACCAAGATGATCCCGATGGGCGCGACGAGTGCCGCACTCAGGCAGAGGAGCCATCCGGACCCGGTGAGGGACGTTGTGTCGAAGACGTCGTGGAGGAACGGAACCGCCACGACCGAGAGCTGGAGGACGATGCCGCTGCCCACCGCGATCAACAGCCCGCGGGCGGCGAGGACCGAACGGATCGGCGCGGGCGTTCCGCCCGGACGATCCAGATGGACGGCGAACGCATAGAGCAGATGCGACAACACGAGGACGGTGAACATCGCCGTCCGTGCCGACTCGAACGACTGGTCGAAGGTGAACCGCACGATCACGAAGGTGCCCACGGATATGAGGGCGATCGACATCCCCCGCACCCCGAGCATCCGCGCACTCCGCCATGACAGCAGGCTCGACGTGTCCACCCGGTCCGCACGTACCCTGGAACCCGACTCGACCCCGAGAGCCACCGCCGGAAGACCGTCGGTGAGGAGGTTGATCCAGAGGATCTGCAAGGGTGTGAGCGTGGCGCCGGCGTCGGGGAACAAGAGCAGCACTGTCACCACGACGGCGACCTCGGATAGGTTCCCGGCGACGAGATAGTCGATCACGTTGCGGATGTTCCTGACGAGCCGGCGTCCCTCCTCGACGGCATGGACGATCGTGCCGAGGTTGTCGTCGGTGATCACCATATCGGCGGCTTCCCGTGCGACGTCGCTGCCCGTCCTGCCCATCGCCACACCGATATCTGCTTGCCGCAGTGCGGGAGCGTCGTTCACGCCGTCGCCGGTCACCGCCACGACCTCTCCCCGCTCCTGGAGCGCGCGGACGATCGCGAGCTTGTCCTCCGGCTTCACCCGCGCGAACACGCTGACCTCCGCCGGATCCACCTCGCCGAGCTGATGGCCTTCGAGAACGTGACCGTCTGGCGTGAGGAGGCCAACCTCACGCGAGACCGACGCTGCCGTGCCGGCGTGGTCTCCTGTGACCATCACGATCCGGATGCCGGCGGAGGCCGCGTCGGCGATCGCCGGCGCAGCCTCCGCCCGTACGGGATCGCGGAGACCCACGATGCCGAGGAACGAGAACCCTTCCTCCGGCGGCCGATCCGCGTCGACATCCGGTTCCTCGCTGACGGCGAAGGCGATCACACGGCTTCCCGACGAGGCGAGCTCCTCCGCGAACCGGAGGACGTTGTCTCCCGCGAGGGGACGTCGTGCGCCCTCGCAGTCGATCGCGTCCACCGACGCGGCCAGGACGACCTCGGGGGCACCCTTGAGGACGGCGATCGCCGTACCGGTCCCTTCGCTCACCGTCACCGTCCGGCGCCTACCTGGATCGAACGGGAGCGAGCCGAGACGGCGCTGCGTGTCACGGATCCCTCGGACCTGGGCATCTCCCACCGCCTCGAGCAGCGCGATCTCGAGCGGGTCGCCTGTGGGCGGATCGAGCGTGGCATCCGACCCGAGGGCGATCGCGGTCGCGAGGCGGTCGGGTATCGACCCCACGATCGCCGGCACTGGTGTCCCCCCGGGCACGACGATGCGATCCACCTGCATCCTGTTCTCGGTGAGCGTCCCGGTCTTGTCCGTCAGGATCACGGTCGACGAGCCTAGGGTCTCGACTGCGGGCAGACGCCGGACGATCGCGCCTCGCTCGGCCATCCGTCGGACGCCGAGGGCGAGCACGACGGTCACCACCGCCGGCAGCCCCTCCGGGACCGCCGCGATCGCCAGCGCGACCGCGGACAGGAAGGCCTGCCTGACCTGGTCCTCTCCGGCCCCAAGCCGGACGAGCGTGAGCACGAAGACGCCCCCGGCGATCGCCACCGCCGCCATGCCGAGGGTCTTCGTCAGTCGGCGGAGCCGACGCTGGAGGGGTGTGGGGGCACGCGCTTCACCGAGCTCGGCCGCGATCCGGCCCAGGGCACTCGACGAGCCGGTAGCGACGACCACTCCCGAGCCCTCACCGTTCGTTACCACTGTCCCCGCGGACGCGCGACCCTCCTCATCGTCTCCCGCCAGCGTTGGCATCCGTTTGTCGGCGGCCAGGGATTCGCCCGTCAGGACCGACTCGTCGACCTGGAGCCCATTCGCCGTGAGCAGCTCCACGTCCGCGGGCACGCGGTCTCCGGCGACGAGCACCACGACATCTCCCGGAACGACACCGGCGAGTTCGATCCGCTGCCGATGTCCGTCCCGGATCACCGTGGCGAAGCGAGGCTCCATCGAGCGGAGCGCATCGAGGGCGCGCTGAGCACGCCCTTCTTGGATCGTGCCGATCACGGCGTTCAGGACCACGATCGACAGGATCGCGAAGGCCTCGAGACGCTCCCCCAACCCGAACCCTTCCACGCCGGACGCCACGATGAGCAGGAGAGACATCGGCTCGAGGAGCTGGTTCGCGAAACGCCGCTGCCATGAGGCGCGACGACCGATCGCGATCTCGTTCGGCCCGAAGCGATCGAACTGGGCCTTCGCGTCCTGGGCAGTGAGGCCCTCGTCAGTACGCTTTCGACCGCTTTCCTCGACGCTGCTCGCAACCGGAAGTTCCGAGTCGGTCACCGGATCTGGGCCTGTTCGGCGGGGGTATCGCGCCCACGGGAGAGGCGCTTGAACGAGGCGTCGATCAACAGCAGCGCCGGCATCGACGCGACCGCGAGGGCCCAGCCGACGCCAGGAGGTGGGCGATGTTCGAGCGGTTCACCGAGGACGGGCCACAGCAGGAACGCCCCCGCCAGCACCAGTTCGATCGAGGAGCCGAGCACCAGCATTCGATTCGAGAACCATCCGATCCTCCAGGGTGGCAGGGTGGAGCTCCGGCACGCGAATGCGTTCGCCGTCTGCGCGAGGACCACCACCGCGAAGGCGGCACCTGAGGAGGCGGCGAGGGCGAACCCTGAAGGGAACGGCGCTCCCGGCCGCCATCCGAACGCGAACAGCGAAGCGAAGAAGGCCGCCATCTCGAACGCCGCTTCGGTGGGACCCGCCACGGCGAACGCCCGGATCGCGACGAGCCGGTCCAACAATCTGCCCCGCACCGGGGTGGTGGATGCCAGTGTGCCCGGGGACGGCGGTTCCGCGCCGAGCGCGACGGCCGAGAAGGTGTCCGTCGCGAGGTCGAGCACCAGGATCTGCATCACGGAGAGCGCGAGGGGGATCGTCCCGCCCGAGAGAGCCCATACGGCGAACGGCGTGAGCTCCGCCACGTTGTCGGTCAGGTGGTAGGTGAGGAACTTCTGCACGTTGTTGAACGTGGCGCGACCGTGCTCGATCGCGGTCACGATGGTGCCGAAGTGATCGTCGAGGAGCACGAGGTCTGAGGCCTCGCGGGCCACGTCGGTCCCCGACCGACCCATCGCGATCCCGATATCGGCGGCCTGGAGTGCCGGGCCATCGTTCACCCCGTCACCGGTCATGGCGACGACGTGCCCTCGTGATCGGAGCGCTCTGGCGATGCGGACCTTCTGCTCCGGCGAGATGCGGGCGAGCACGATGCCGTCGCGGTCGATCGTGGCGGCGAGGGCCCGGTCGTCCTCGGGCAGGTCGTCGCCGGTCAGGACCGGGCCGTCCTCCGGCATGAGTCCGACCGCCCGGGCGATCGCTGCCGCCGTCGCCGGATGATCGCCCGTCACCATCGCGATCCGCACGCCCGCCTTGCGGCACGAGGCGATGGACTCCGCGACGTCGTGTCTGGGTGGGTCGAGGAGTCCGATGAATCCAACGAGCTCGAGATCCCGCTCGGCGTCGCCCGCATCCCGGGGAGGTTCATGTACCGCGCGGGTCGCGACGGCGATCACGCGGAGCCCGCGGACGGCCAACGCATCGAGCGCAGCGTCCGCGCCGCGGACGTCGTGGCACACGGGCAGGACCGTCTCGGCTGCACCTTTGACGTACACCTGATCAGCGCTGGCGCTCGACACTCGACGCCGCCTCGGATCGAACGGAAATCGCACCAGCTCGGGGGTGGCTCCCCGGTCCGCGGAGACATCGACACCGACGCGCCGTGCGAGTGCATGGATCGCGGCATCCATCGGGTCCCCGACCGCGATCCACCTACCGTCGCGAAGGTCCGCGTGACCGGTTGAGCATCGAGCGGCGACCAGCGCGAGTCGGCGAAGGGTCTTCAGATCCAACCCTGGATCCGTATCCACCCCGGCCGTCGGTTCGTAGCCCAGCCCTTCGATCCTCGCGGAGCCCGCCGGCGTCCACACCTCGATCGCGGACATCTCGTTCCACGTGAGCGTGCCCGTCTTGTCCGTGCAGATGAACGTTGCCGATCCCAGCGTCTCGACCGCGTCGAGCCGACGGACGAGGGCATCGTGTCGTGCCATCCGTTGCGCGCCGATCGCGAGGGAGAGGGTGACGGTCGGCAGGAGGCCTTCGGGGACGAGCGCGACAACGACGCCGATCGCGAACAAGAACCCCTCGTTCGGTGCGATCCCGACCAGCAACGCGATCCCGAAAAACGAGGCACCCACCAAGAGGGCGATCGCCGAGATCGTGCGGACGACCCGACGCAACTCAAGGCTGAGCGGCGATGGCGGCCGATGGCCGGCGGCAGCGAGCGCGGCGATCCCGGCCAACCGGGTTCCACTGCCGATCGCCGTGACGATGCCGGCGGCCTCCCCTTCGAGGAGGAACGTCCCCGCGAACGCCTCGTCCCCGGCATCGATCGCCGTCGGGACACTCTCGCCGGTCAGCGCCGCGGTCCCCAGCATCGCCGACGCAGCGTGCTCGACACGCAGATCGGCGGACACGCGATCGCCGGCCTCCAGGAGGACGAGATCGTCCACCACCAACTCGGCGACGTCGATCTCGAGGTGGCGGCCGGCGCGGATCACGGTCGCCCGTCTCGGGAGTAGGTCGCGAAGACGCTCCGCGGCCCGTTGCGCGCGATGCTCCTGCGCGAACGCGAACGCTCCGTTCGCGAGCACGACGACGAAGATCGCCACACCCAGCTGCGGGAGCCCGGCCACGAACGCGAGGACCCCGGCGACCCAGAGCATCAGTGCGAAGAAGTGGGTCAGCTGTCCGGCGGCTTCGAGCCACAACGGTCGAGTGCGTCGAAGAGGGAGGACGTTCGGACCGTCTCGAAACAGGCGGGCCGCCGCGGCGGCCTCACTCAACCCCTCGGGCTCACGACGTTCGAGCTGCTGCACGGCCGTCGCTACCCTAGCCGGGGGAGACGGCCGAGGTCCCTCCGGCACCTCGGCCGCCGGATCTCCATCGTGCTCACCTCTCTCGCCAAACATTGGCGGCCCTGATCGCAGGATCGACGACGGATCTGAGTGACGGTTGGCCAGTCAACTCCTCGAGTCGGTACGTCACACGTACGCATGGCTTCTCGATCTTCACGATGCGTCGGAGATCGATGGGCGTCGCGATCACGACCAGGTCAGCCGGCGTGGTGTCGATCGCACGCTGGAGCTCGTGCCGTTGCTCGGCGGAATAGCCCTCCGCAGGAAGCACCGGCCCCACGTCGTAGCGATCGAACACCTCCGCGAGCGTGCCCTCAGCGAACCGGCGGGGATCGACGATCTCGGTTGCGCCATGCTCCCGAGCCGCGGTGACGCCGGCGCCGTACTTCATTCCCCCGTGCGTGAGGGTCGGGCCGTCCTCGACCACGAGCACTCGCTTCCCGCTGATCGCGTCCGGGTCGTCGACGTCCAGTTGGCTCGCCGCGTGGATGATCGGCGCGGTCGGGTTGAGAAGGCGAAGACTCGCCTCCAGGGTGTGCACGTCGGCAGGCTCTGCCACGTTGACCTTGTTGATCAACACCGCATCGGCCATCCGGACGTTCGCCTCGCCCGGGTGATACCGAGCTTCGTCGCCCGAGCGGAGCGGATCAGCGACCACCAGATGGACCGTCGGCCGATAGAAGGGGAGATCGTTGTTCCCTCCGTCGAAGAGGAGGACATCCCATTCGGCTTCGACCTGCTCGAGGATGGCACCGTAGTCGACCCCGACGAACACGGGGATCCCCGCTCCGATGTGGTGCTCGTACTCCTCGCGCTCCTCGATCGTCACGTCTGCCCGATCGAGATCCTCGATCGACTCGAACCGCTGGACGCGCTCGGCGACGAGGTCGCCATACGGCATCGGATGGCGGACGGCGACCGGCCTCAATCCCTCACCGCGCAGGATGCTCGCGATGTGTCTGGTCGTCTGACTCTTTCCCGCTCCCGTGCGAACCGCGCAGATCGCGACCACAGGGATGGTGGTCGGGATCATGGTGGAAGCGGGCCCGAGGAGCTCGAAATCGGCTCCCGCCGCCAGCACTTGGCTCGCCTTGTGCATGACGTACTCATGGGACACATCGGAATACGCGAATACCACGGCGTCGACATGCCGCTCAGCGATCAGCAAGCTCAGATCCTCTTCCGGGAACACGGGGATCCCGCCCGGGTAGCGCGGTCCCGCGAGCTCGGTCGGGTACCGCCGGTCGTCGATGAACGGGATCTGTGATGCCGTGAACGCGACGACATCCGTCTGCGGATCGTCGCGGAACACGACGTTGAAGTTGTGGAAGTCCCTTCCGGCGGCTCCCATGATCACCACACGCCTCATCGCAAACACCTCCTGATCTCTCGAGAGGGAGCGTTCCACTCGGCGACGAGGCCCACAGCGCCGTTGGACCCGACGATCGCGGGACCAAGGACCAAGGTGACACCCGCGCGCCGCCCTAGCGTGGCCTCGACGGAGGACGATCGTCGCCCTCCCCGACCGCAAGGAGGGGATGAAGATGGCGGCCACCAAGACCCCCGCTCTCAAGCGCGAGCTTGGCGGGTGGACCACGACCGCTGTGGTCATCGGCAACATGATCGGATCGGGTGTGTTCCTGCTCCCGGCGGCACTCGCCGTCGTGGCGCTCGAGTACGGCTCCGGTTCACTGCTCGCATGGGTCGTAACCGGGGTCGGTGCGATGCTCCTGGCGGGGATCTTCGCGAGCCTCGGCCGCGCGTACCCGAAGACCGGAGGCCCGTACGTCTACGTGCGTCGGGCGTTCGGCGACTTCATGGGGTTCCAGACCGCATGGGGCTACTGGATCGCCGCGTGGGTCGGGAACGCCGCGATCGCCACTGCCTTCGTTGGAGCGCTCGCGGTCTTCATCCCCCGACTGGGGGCTGACACCACGAACGGCCACGTGTGGGCCTACGTCACCGCGATCGGGACGATCTGGCTCCTCACGCTCATCAACGCGTGGGGTGTGAAGCAGACCGGAGCGGTGCAGCTGGTCACCACGGTCTTGAAGTTCGTGCCCCTGGCGCTGATCGGCGTCATCGGCCTGTTCTTCATGGACACGGGCAACTTCGGGGAGTTCGCCCCGAACGGCTATGGCACGGGGAACGGGATGATCGGCGGCATCACGGCCGCGATGGCGCTCACCTTGTGGGCGTTCATCGGCCTCGAGTCGGCGACGGTGCCGGCCGAGGAGGTCAAGGATGCCGAGCGGTCGATCCCACGCGCCACGATCTGGGGAACGCTGGGGACAGCGGTCCTCTACGCGGTCGCGACGATCGCGGTCATGGGCATCTTGCCGCTGATCGTGCTTCGTGATTCCACGGCCCCGTTCGCCGACGCGGCCACCGAGGTCTTCGGCGGGACGTTCTGGGGGAAGATCGTCGCCCTGGTGGTGATGATCTCGACCTTCGGCGCGCTGAACGGCTGGATCCTCCTGCAAGGCAGGGTCCCGTACGCAGCGGCCAGGGACGGGCTCTTCCCGAAGGCGTTCGGGAAGCTCAGCCGGAACGGGACCCCGGTCCTCGGACTGGTCGTCTCTTCGATCCTGATCACGGGTCTCATGGCCCTGAACTACAACAAGAACCTGGTGGACAACTTCACGTTCGTGATCCTGTTGGCCACCCTGGTCACGCTCGTGC
>JBOGVC010000039.1:0-6276 GCA_050695275.1 Actinomycetota bacterium
TCCGCCGGCGAAGGCGGCCCCGGCAAGCGCGATCGCCAGCACGACCGCTCCCGCCAGGATCGTCCGTCCTCTCTGCATGATGGCCTCCTCTCTCTGGCTGCTCCTGCCCGTCGACCTTGGCAAGCGGGCCCTGAGAGGGGGATGAACCCCATCTGAGACCAGGATGAGAGAGGTTCGTCAGATCGAGATGACGATCCTGCCGGATCGGCATCCGGAGTCGCTCGCCCGATCAGTCGGCGATCCGTAGCGCCACCGCGGGTCGGATGCGAGCCGCCCGAGTGGCAGGCCATGCGGTCACCGCCAGCGACGCCGCGAGCGGGAGGGCCAGGATGACGGCCAGGCCGAGCCACGGGACGAGGAACGGGATCGGGACGTCGCCGAACGAATCCGACGCCATCAGCAGCTGACGCGTGGTGATCAGCCCCAGCACGGCGCCGATCACCGTGCCCTGCACCGCGATGAGCCCGGCCTCTGACAGCATCGCGGTGCGGATGAGTCCCGCGCGGAAGCCCATCGCCCGGAGCATCCCGATCTCCTGCCGGCGCTCGCGGACGGCGCGGACCATCACGACACCCAGACCGGCGATCCCCACGAGGAGGCCGAACCCGAGGAAGCCCCGCAGGAGTGCGAGGAAGCCCGTGAGCTTGCTCGCGCCGGCGTTGATGAGCGCCGTGAACGTATCGGCGTCGGCTCCCTGCTCGAGGAAGGCTCCGTTCACGGAAGACGCCACGACATCCGCGTCGGCACCGTCCGCCACCCCGACGTAGTAGCGAGTCACGATGTCTCGTTCGCCGAACAGCTCGGTGGTGAGCTCGCGGCTCACGAGGGCGCCGTTCTCCAGCCAATCCGTCTCGCCCAGTGCGGCGATCGTCAGCTCGTGTGGCTCCCCGCTCCCCGGCTCGATCACGGTGAAGGTGTCACCGACATCCAGCACCGCCACGTCCACGCCGGCAACGAGGAAGTTCTCCGGCACGATGGCCAGGGATGGATCGTTGAGCACCGCCAGGTACACGTCTGCGTCGGTCGGGTAGGCATCCCCCCGGCGGAACAATCCGGGTGTTCCTCGCCTCAGCAGATCGAGGTCGAACCCGCTGATCGCCCACTCGGTCGTGCCGTCGAGGTGTGCGACTTCGAAGTTCGCGACCCCTCGAGTGAGGCCCGCGATCGCGGTCACGTCGTCGCGCGCCGCCAACACGTCGGCGTCGATCGGGTTCGTCGGGTTGGTGTCGACCATGACGTCGAACCCTGCGGAGATCCGCTCGACCGTCACGCCGGTGTTGCTGGCCAGCGCGATCGAGAACGAGGTGAGGATGGTCACGGTGAAGATAACGAGTGAGAACATCCCGAGCAGCATCGAGGTGCGGAACCGTCGTGCCAGGGGATAGGCGATACCCAGACGCGGCGCGAGGCCACGGCCACCGCGCCCCAGCCGTTCGACCGCGAAGGTCCAGACACGGTCCAAGCTCGAGGCCAGTGACACTGCGCCCACGGTCAGCACCACGCCCTGCACGACGAAGATGAGCATGTCCGAGCCGCCCATGATGGCGGGGAAGAGCGGATACACCAGGAGTCCCCATGCGAGCACCGTTCCCGCGACGAGGAGACGCGCGGAACGCTCCGGAAGGAGTCGACGGAGCAGTGGTGCGGCGGAGAACGCCAGCACGGGAACCCCGAGGACGAGCGCGAACGGGTTCTCGTTGAGGTAGCCCAACGATGCGGCGGCGGCGCCGACGACGATGCCGACGGCTCCGAGCACCATGGTTCGCGTTCTCGCGCGGGTGACCTTCGGCTCCGGGAGATCCCGGATCGCCCGGATGATGTTGAGCCTGGCGATGCGCAGGCTGGTGACCCAGATGGTCACCAGCGAGATGATCAGACCCGTGCCAGCGCCGATCGCGAGGCTCATGGGCTCGATCACCAGCGGATAGCTGGATCCCTTCGCGGCCCCGAAGATGGGGCCCGCGACGAACGCGACGAGCCATCCGATACCGAGCCCGGCCACCGCTCCGAGTGCAGCGGCGGCGATCGCGTAGAACGAGCCCTCGATCGCGAAAGCACGGGTGAGCCGACGGCGCGTGAACCCGACGGCTCGCAGCATGCCGAGCTCGGTCTTGCGCTCCTCGGCGAGCATGACGAACAGGTTGATCAGGAGCAGGATGCCCGCCAGGACGCTGAAGATCCCGATCAAGCTGAACACTTCGGTCAGGCCGGCACCCTGGCGTTCCGCATCGTCGAGCACCAGGGCCTTCGGCGCTTCGACCTCCACGCCCGGCACCGCCGCGACGGCGGCGCGAAGATCAGCGACGACCAGATCGGAGAGCGCGCGCGTGTCGAACACTCCACCGTCCAGTGAGACGAGGAGACGCTGACGAGGTGACGCCGCCGCCGCGGTAGTGTCCCGCGCCAGCCCGGTGACCGTGCCCGGGGCCACGAGCGCGCCGCCGTACCCCGCGAACCCGACCTCGGGAACGACCCGTGTGAGCGTCATGTCGATCGCCGAGCCGTACGCGTGGAGGCGCAACGCGTCTCCGGCGACGGCATCGAGCTCGCTCGCCGTCCGCTCGTTGATGACGATCTGTCCGGCCTCGAGGGCACCGGCATCAATCACACCGGTGATCGCCGGATCCGATCCGAACGTGCGCGCTGCCGCGAGGTCGAGCTCCACGACCTGGACCTGGGGCACCGCCACGGCTCCCTCCGGCGCTTCGAGGGTCGCGGTGGCCGTGGTCACCGCCAGCAGACCATCGATGCCACGGATATCGCCGGCGTCGACCGCCGCCGCGACATCGTCGATCGTGCCTTCCTCGGGCGTCAGCGTGATGTCGATCGGGCCGTACTGGGTCCGAGCGACGTCGGCGAACGACGCTTCGATGACGTCGCCGACCACGAGCGAGGACGTGATGATAGCCGTGCCGAGGAGCGCCCCGGCGACGACCAGGATGGCCTCCGCGCGGCGGCGGCCGATGTTGCGCACTGCCATCGAGAAGAGGGTTCGCTGCCGCGCTGCCGAGACGGCCAGTGGCGCCAGCAAGAGGAACGCGACGATCCCGAGCACGACGAGGGCGGTCACGCCATCACCCGGTCGGCTGTGATCAGTTCTTCGACCATCGGATCACCGTCATGGACGACTAGCCCGTCGCGGACCTGGACGAGGCGCTGCCCGGAGCGACCGAGGCCCTCGTCATGGGTGACCACGACCAGCGTCTGGCCGGAGGCGTGCACCTCATGGAGCAGCTCGACGATCTCGCCGGCCGTCTGGCTGTCGAGCGCGCCGGTCGGCTCATCGGCCCACACGAGCGCCGGCTCGGCGACCAGTGCTCGTGCCACCGTCACGCGCTGCTGCTCCCCGCCCGACAGCTCGCCCGGACGGTGATCGGCGCGGTCGGCCAAGCCGACGCGGGCGAGCATGTCGCCCGCTCGCTCACGAGCCTGCTTCGGCGCCACCCCGGTGACCAGCAGCGGCAGTTCCACGTTCTCCCGCGCGGAGAGCACCGGGATCAGGTTGAAGGACTGGAAGACGAATCCCATGCGGTTCGCCCGGTGGCGGGTTCGGGCGCCGTCCGACATCGCGAACAGGTCGTCTCCGTCCACCGTTACGGTGCCGGCATCGATGTCGTCCAGGCCCGAGAGGCAGTTGAGCAAGGTGGTCTTCCCGTTGCCGGACGGGCCCATGATCATCAGGAGCTCCCCGGACCGGACGTCCAGATCGATGCCGCGCAGCGCGTGCACCTCGTTCGTGCCGGTGCGGTAGGTCTTCACGACTCCTCGCGCAGTCAGGATGGGCTGGGACTGTGCCTCGATGCTGTCGTTCATCTCCGGTCCCCTTTCAGAGGGTGTGTTGATCCAGTCGTGCACGGTCGAACTGATGTCCCGGGAGCGAACGGAGTCTCTGTCAGCTCCGCTCGGTGATGAAGTCTTCGCCTAGATCGTGATGACGATCTTGCCGGCGGCGTGTCCTTCCCCGAGGTACCGGATCGCGTCCGGAGCCTCGATCAGCGGGTAGGTCCGGTCGACCACCGCGTTGAGCGTGCCGGCCTCCACCAACGCCTTGAGAGTCATGAGGTCCTCGTGCTTGACCTTCGAGGCCAGCCCGCGGAGCTTCTGACCCACGAACAGGGACACCAGCGGCGCTCGGAGCACCCCGCGGAAGAATCCCCCGGTCCAACTCCCACCGCCGTCGCCACCCACGATCACGAGTGTTCCCTTCGGGGTGAGTACGCGGCGAAGCGCTGACAGTGGGCGACGGCCCGCAGTGTCGATGATCACGTCCCAGCGTCGCGCGCCGGCCGCGAAGTCCTCGCGCGTGTAGTCGATGACGTCGTCCGCCCCGATCGAGCGGATCACGCCCATCTTCGAGGTGCTGCCGACGCCGGTGACGTTCGCGCCGGATCCCTTCGCGATCTGCACCACGAGTGACCCCACTCCCCCTGCCGCGCCGATCACCAGGACGGTCTGCCCCGGCTGCACCTTCCCGATGTCACGCACGGCGCGCAGGGCGGTGGTGCCGGAGATCGGAAGCGCGGCTGCCTGCTCGAAGGTGAGGTCGGCCGGCTTGAGAACCAACTTGTCCGCACGGGCGATCACGAGCTCGGCGAAGGAGCCGCCCTCGGAGGCGCCCATCACCTCGTCGCCCGGCTGGAGGCCGGTCACGTTCACGCCGACCGCCTCGACGGTTCCCGCGACATCCCAGCCCCGCACGCTGAGCTTCGGTCGACGGAGGCCGATCGCGGGGCGCGCCATGTACGGCATGCCCGTCATCAGGTGCCATACGTCAGGTCCGCAGCCGGCCGCGTGCACCCGGATGAGCACGTCATCTTCGCCGACCTTCGGCTCGTCGATGTCTTGGAACTCCAACACGTCCGCCGAGCCGTATCGATCCTGCACGATCGCCTTCATCCAGATCCCCTCCCTTGCTGCGCATGCTGGCGTATCTGATGTGTACGCCGTACACTTCGATGGGTGGAGAATACGTGTACGGCGTACACTTGTCAACACGGAGACCGAAGGGAGGTGAGTGGTTGAGCACCGAGATCGAGGTCGGAGCGGAGACCAGAGTCCCGCTGACCAGGGATAGAGTGCTGAGCACGGCCGTGGTCCTGGCCGATCAAGAGGGCATCGAGTCGCTCAGCATGCGGAAGCTCGCGCAGGCCCTGGACGTCGTCCCGATGGCGCTTTACCGGCACGTAGCGAACAAGGACGAGCTCCTGGGCGGCCTCGTCGACGTCGTCGTCGGCGAGATCGACCCACCGCTCGAAGGCGCCGACTGGAAGACGGCGCTCCGAGAGAGGATCCTCTCGGCCCGTCGCGCGCTCCTCCGCCACCCGTGGGCGTCTCGCCTGATGGAGTCGCGCACCACCCCCACCCCGGTGGTCCTCGGCTACATGGATTCGATGATCGGGATGTTCCGCACCGGCGGCTTCTCGCTCGATCTCACCCACCACGCCCTGCACGCGATGGGCAGCAGGATGTTCGGATTCACGCAGGAGCTCTTCAACGACTCTTCCGAGGCGGACCCGGACATGGACGAGGAGACGTTCGGCGCGATGGCCGACACGTACCCGTTCATCTTCGAGATCTATACGACGATCTCGCACGACGACCGGTCCGTCGTCGGCGCGGGGTGCGACGACCAGTTCGAGTTCGAATTCGCGCTCGACCTCATGCTCGAGGGCCTGGAGAAGCTCAGGGGCCCTGACTGACGGAGTCCTCGCGCGACTCCGCACCCCGATCGTTCCCGCATGGACGCCGCGGCATCGATGCCGAACGTACCCAGGGCGACCTAGGCATTTCCGAGCCCGGATCGGGGCATGTGCCGTCTACCGCGGAGCCCGCGAAAGCGAGATGCTCGTTGTCGGCGAAGGAGCTTCCGGAATGAAGAGATGGATGGCAGCGATCCTCGCGATCCTGACGGTGATCCTCTCCAGCTGCAGCGGGATGATCGTGGGCGCGGTCGTCGGCAGCTCGATCGTCCCGTTCCGATTGTTCGACGTGAGCAGCGATCCCTCCGGACTGATCGCGGGGGCGATCCTCGGCCTCGTCGGGGGGTTCTCCTTCGGGATCTGGGCGGCGATGGGCATCATGGACCACGCGGCGGCGAACCGACGGGAGCCCAGGGATCTCTCGACGGAGAACTCTGGATGGCTCGAACACCGCTCTCGCTGACACACAGCGCCGGCATCAGGCGCCCAGAGCCGTCTCCACTCCGAGACCCTCGCGGAACCCGATGCGCCACGACGCGAACCGGGGTGTCCATCCCAGCTTCGCCTTCGCCTTCGC
>JBOGVC010000040.1:0-4485 GCA_050695275.1 Actinomycetota bacterium
TCGGCCAACGTGCAGGGCAACGCGGTCCGCGACTTCACGAAGTGGGACGATCAGCCCGCCACGATCTCCTCGATCCCCGAGTCGATCGCTCGAGCGATGCGGGTCTCAACGAGCGAGCCCGCGGGCCCCGTCTATGTGGCGGTCGACGCCGGCCTGCAGGAGGACGAGGTGGCGGACGATCTCGTGCTCCCCGACGTGACGGTGTTCTCGACCCCGAGTCCGATCGGCGCCGATCCAGCCGCGCTTCGACGACTGGCGGAGCTCCTGGCGGCGGCGGAGCGGCCGGTGGTCGTCCCCGGGTACCTCGGCCGGGACCCGGCGGCGTTCGATCGACTGGTCGAGCTCGCTGAGACGCTCGGCGCGGGGGTGATCGACACCGGGATCCGCCTGAACTTCCCCAATCGGCATCCGCAGAACGTGACGGGCTCCGACGCGATCGAGGAGGCCGATCTCGTGTGCTTCCTGGACGTGAAAGACATGGGGAAGCCGACGCAACGGCTCGAGTCCACCACGAGGACCATCCGGTCGCGGATCCCCGAGGGCGCCCGCGTGGTCGATCTCGGCTTCCACGACATCGGGATCTCCGCCTGGTCGCACGACTTCGCGCAGCTCCTCCCGACCGACCTCCAGGTGACCGCCGACGCCGCTGCGGCGCTTCCCGAGCTCCTGCGCCTCGTCCATGATCTCGTTGCCGCAGACGGCGACGAGCGTCGGGACGCGCGAGACCGCCGCCGGGACGCGCTGCGCGCGCTCCACGACCGGACGTGGGCGTCGTGGGAAGAGGCCGCCCGCGCGTCCGCGGGGGAGTCGCCGGTCTCCACGTCGCGGCTCGCGCAGGAGGTCGGAGACGCGATCCGGGATCACGACTGGGTCCTCACCGCCGGGACGGCGTCGGACTGGGCGCTGCGGACGTGGGACTTCGATCGGCCGTATCGCCACGCGGGCCGGAGCCTGGGGACGGCGACGCAGATCGGCATCTCCCTCGGCGTGGCGCTCGCCCACCGGGACGCGGGCCGGTTGGTCGTGGACCTCCAGCCGGACGGCGACCTGATGTTCGACCTGGGAGCGCTGTGGGTCGCGGCCTACCACCGCATCCCGATGCTCGTCGTGATGTTCAACAACCGGGCCTACTACAACGACTGGGAACACCAGGAGCGGATGGCGAAGCAGCGTGGGACCCCGGTCGAGAACACGTGGGTCGGCATGGAGATCGACCGCCCCGCACCCGATTTCGCGGCGGTCGCCCGGGCCCTCGGCTGGCACGCCGAGGGGCCGATCGACGATCCCGACGCCGTGGGCGGAGCGATCCGACGAGCGGTGGACGTGGTCACGGGTTCGGGCACGCCCGCGCTCGTCGATGTGGTGTGTCAGCCGAGGTGAATCGACGTGTGCATGGCCCCGAACGTCGAATGGTCTGACCTTCAGGCCGCGTGATACCTTCGACCGAGAGGGACGACCGGGCCGGACCGACGGGCCCCGACGGAAAGGACGAGCGGATGGAGCTCGGAGATCGGCAGGTGCTCGGCGCCGACGAGAAGAGTCGCGCCGCTTCGGAGATCGCCGCGCGCGATGAGTTCAACCGGAAGAACCCGCCGCTCACCGGCCTCGTCGTCCCGCACGACCTCCGCACGATGGAGCTCCCGGAGCGGAAGTGGCGCAACAACCGCGGCATGTGGTTCCACCTCGCGGAGAACCACTCGGTGGACGCTCACCTCGCCGAGCTCCCGCCCGGAGGGGCCTCGGTCCGCCATCGGCACACCACCGAGGCCTACCTCTACATCGTGCGCGGGAGGGGCTTCTCGATCGTGAACTTCGAGGACGAGCCGGAGGAGCGTGTCGACTGGGAGGAGGGCACCCTCTTCTCGCCGCCCGTGTGGGCGTGGCACCAACACTTCAACGGATCCGAGACCGAGCCCGCTCGTTACCTGGCGGTGCAGGACACCCGGCTGAAACGACACCTGCGGATGCATCAGATCGAACGTCACCCGACGCAACTCAAGATCGGCGAAGGGCTGGAGTATCGTGTCGACGCCGTGCCCGCGGCCACCGCGGACGGCGGCGCCTAGCGAGACCGCGGAGACGGCACCGGAGAGCGAGGAAGCCTCGTGGCACAGGCGACGGCGACGCAGCGTCCGTCCCTCTGGGAACGGATCGCGCCTCGCGACCTCGCCCAGCCCCGCAACCTGATCATCCTTGCCGTGGTGATCGTGATCGCCTACCTGGCGATCGTGCCGCTCGGGTATCTCATCTGGGGCACGTTCTTCGATGAGAACGGATTCACCCTTCGGTTCTTCGAAGAGGCCTACCAGGCCATCCCGCTGAGCACGCTGCTGGCGAACTCGTTCACGTTCGCGATCGGCTCGACGGTGCTCTCGGTGACCCTGGGTACCACGCTCGCGTACCTGCAGGCGAGGACCGACGTGCCCTTCAAGCGGCTGATCTTCGCGGCGTCGCTGGTCCCGCTGATCATCCCCGGGATCCTCCACACGATCGCGTGGATCCTGCTCTTCAGCCCCGAGATCGGGGTGTTCAACACGTGGCTCGAACCGATCTTCGGGCCGCGCGCATTCAACATCTACAGCATGCAGGGGATGATCCTGATCGAGGGCCTCCACCTGTCGCCGTTGGTGTTCCTGCTGATGTCCGCCGCGTTCCACTCGATGGATCCATCGCTCGAGGAGTCCGCGCTCATGAGCGGCGCTCCCATGCGCACGGTGGTTCGGCGGATCACCCTTCCGCTCGTGCTGCCGGCACTGTCCGCGTCGATCCTCGTGATGATGGTGCGCGTTCTCGAGTCGTTCGAGGTCGCGGCGATCGTGGGGAGGAATGCCCGCGTCCCCGTCTTCGTGTCGCGCATCTTCAACCTCCTCGACGGCTTCCCGCCCAAGTACGGCCCGGCGGGCGCCCTCGCGATGTCCCTGCTCTTGATCACCACCGCGGGCGTGTTCATCCATTCGAGGCTCTCGCGGAAAGGGAAGGCGTTCCAGACCGTGACAGGGAAAGGGTTCCGGCCACGGCCGCTCCCCCTCGGACGGTGGCGCTGGGTGGCGTCCGGACTCGTGCTCGTGTACTTCCTGGTGGCGGTCGTCGGACCCGTGCTGGTCCTCGTGTACTCCTCCCTCATGCCGTTCTACTCGGAGCCGTCCATCGAGAGCTTCGGGCGGATGTCGCTCGACAACTACGCGGCGACCTTCACGCGGCCGACCTCGCTGAACACCTTCAAGAACTCACTCGTGCTCGGGATCGGATCGGCGACCGCCGTGATGTTCTTCATGGCCATCGCATCGTGGCTCGTGGTGCGGACGAAGTTGAAAGGCCGTTGGTTGGTGGACAGCCTGTCCTTCTCGCCGCTCGCTATCCCGGGCCTCGTGATGGGCGTGGCGCTGCTCTTCGTCTACCTCCGGTTCCCGCTGCCGATCTACGGGAGCCTGTGGATCCTGTTCATCGCGTACTGCACGCGTTACATGCCGTACGGGATGCGCTACGCGTCGGGCTCGATGTATCAGATCAGCGGGGAGCTCGAGGAGTCTGCCCAAACGAGCGGCGCGAGCTGGTGGCAGACGTTCCGGCGGGTGAACCTCCCGCTGTTGATGCCCGGCCTGATCGCCGGGTGGATCTACATCGTGCTCGTCTCCTTCCGCGAGCTGTCGAGCTCGATCCTCCTCTACTCGCCCGGCAACGAGGTCCTGTCGATCCTGATCTGGGAGCAATGGGAGAACGGGCAGTTCACGCAGCTGGCGGCGCTGGGGATGGTGATGGTGGTGACCCTCGTGATCCTGGTCGTGGTGGCTGCCAGGCTCGGCGCGAAGATCGGCGTCAAGGAGCACTGAGATGCAGACGGAACCGAACCCGCCCTCCGTCCTCGTGACGGATGAGACCGAGGAACCCGAAGCGGCGACGATGCTGAGCGTGCGGGACCTGGTCAAGACGTTCCCCCCGAGTCGCTCCGAGAAGGATCGCGTCGCGGCCGTGAACGGCGTCTCGTTCGAGGTGCCCGCGGGCACGATGTTCACGCTCCTGGGGCCGTCCGGGTGCGGCAAAACAACGACCCTGCGGAGCATCGCCGGCCTCGAGCGGCCCGACTCCGGAGAGATCGTCGTGTCGGACAGGGTCCTGTTTTCGTCCGGCGGGGCCGTCAACCTGCGTGCCAACGAACGGGGCCTCGGGATGGTCTTCCAGTCGTACGCCATCTGGCCACACATGAACGTGTTCCGGAACGTGGCGTTCCCGCTCCAGGTGCAGCCGCAGAAGACACGCCCGGGGAAGAAGGAGATCTCGGATCGGGTGGGTGAGGTGCTCCGCGTGGTCCGGCTGGATCACCTCGCCGACCGCGAGGCGACGGATCTCTCCGGCGGTCAGCAACAGCGGCTCGCGCTGGCCCGCGCGCTCGTGATGCGTCCGCCGCTCCTGCTCCTGGACGAGCCGCTCTCGAACCTGGATGCGAAGCTCCGCGAGGAGATGCGTTTCGAGGTGAAGCGCCTCCAG